>NZ_DATHKG010000092.1:0-52086 GCF_035489435.1 Flavitalea sp. | reverse complement strand
TGTGTTCGCTAATCGGCTGCAGTTCCGGCCGACGAATAACACCGAGCAATAGAATAAACAATGAACTTTTAGTTATAAATTTAGCAGCAATTACGGGCTGATGTTTTTCAAATACCGCCACATCGCCAAGCCCTAACGTTGGCTGCAACTTTACATGCGACCTAAACCTAATGCAGGCTAAGGAATATTAAATGAGACAATACATCTTGTTGATCTTGATTTTGATAATTTTAGGTTCTTGTGGGCAAAACAAGCTTCTAGAGTGACCGTTGTTTCCTTTGACAATGAAAATAAATATTTCAAGTTAAAGATTGATACCTTACTCAAAATGAAAGAGGTGGATATTTCCGAGACACCGATTGATGTATTTTTTTCATGTCAAAAATTTCATTTGCCATATTACGTCCCTACAGGTGGGATTTTTAATAATGCCGCGAAATCCAAAGAGTGTGACATGTCTATTTATCCAGCAAATGTTAAATGCTATAAATATGATTCAGAAAACCGCGTTGTTGAAATGAGTGTTAATGGTAGTGGGACAATGAATCATTTTTTTTACACCTACAATAAAAAAGACCAAATCATACAGATCACTGACATGGGTTCAAAATATACCCTTCATTATGATGCTGCAAACAACCTATCGAAGTTAATCCAGAGTAATGGACCAGTCACTAAAAAATTGGTATTTACTTACAACTAACCAATATGCAGCCAACATTGTATTGGCAAAAGCGGGCGGCCAATTTACATGTCGAATGTAACACCAAGTTGTGCCCGCCTTCGCCAATACTTCCACGTAGTGCGAAATCTATGAAAATCATTATCCCAAATATATGGATGCTATTGCTCAGAATTGCCTTGCTGGCGGTTTTCAGTTGCATGTTTCACTGGCATGATAGCAGCGAAAGCCAATTTTGGCTTGGGCTTGTATTTTTTTTAATGTTTCCAATTTATCTCACGTGGACACTTCTTGGCGTTATGTGGGTGACGATTTCTCACGATTATAAGCTGTGTCGTTTTTATTATCTGTATAAATGGATTGATGTTAATAGTTCGGATCCGGACAGTTATTATTCTACACAGCAATACGCGAAACTGGCTAATTTTAAAGGGTTGCTCATTAAAATAAAATCCGGCAAGACAATTGAAGTAACGGAATATAATCTAAGCTCAATAAAAGTGATCAAAAAATTTCTTAGTCACCACCGTGTCCCAATGAAAGGAGATAAAAGGTCCTGGTTTCCTATAACACGCCAAATCTGACTTCGCATAACATGGTATCCTCCACGTTAGCCGCAACGCAAGGACCCACAAAATCATGGACTCTAAACTTATTTTCATAAAATCAAATAAGCTGTTGCCGAAAGTGGCTTGGGAGTCGACACCCGACTTTGGTTGGAGATATTGCGGGAGGTCGGACGATTTGGAAGTGGCATTGTTACACCAGGCATTTTTAAGTCACCTTTCTACCAACCTTGTTTATTTTGTACCTGATCGAAATAACAGTAAACTGGTCGCCAATTCTGAGGTATTTAATTTGATAGCCTACAACATCGACAAAATTGAAATGGCTTTTTGGAATGAAAACTTTACTAAGGTCATTGAACTTAAAACATTTGGAGTCTTCCGCCTGGGCGAGGTGTTCGCGGAACTTGGAATGTAAGACTAGCCGGTATCTTTAATCCTCATTTACCTTAATTTTTGCGCCCGGCGCAAAACGATGTTCAGTAGCCACACCCAGCATTTGAATACACGAGCCTTGAACCGGAGGCGCTTCGGCTAAGATGATATTGGTAAAAGCGGGCGTCAATACCCTGGCAATTTGAATATCAAACTAAGCCCGCCTTCACCAATACTTCCATGTTGGCTGTAATCCTACCTTCCCGACAAATAAAATGACATGGACAAACCAAAAATATTTGACGTAATATGCTTTACTGCTGACACAAGACGATATTTTCCAGCGTCTATCGGAAAGCAGAATTGGATGACCGATAATTTTATAAAGCACACAGAAATCGATATCAACTTGGGACAATCAAGATACGGGGGGCCTATCATAGATCTCCCAGAAAACATTGACGTCCCTCTAAATCTTCGATTTGCTGCTCAATTAGACCTGGCTAAATTTTCGCCAATTGACAAAACAGGTTTGTTACCAAAAACGGGACAGCTGATATTCTTTGCAGATATCCGCAATAACACAGGAAAAGTTATTTATTCAGCCGCCCCAAGTGACAAACTGAAAAGACACATAGTCGAACATGAAGACAACTTTTTTGATGGGGTCCTTATAGACACAGTTTATGCCGGCACTGAAACATTTGAAGAGCGATTTATAAAGTCAGACGGCAACGATAACACTTGGGACGATTTTGCTGGAAGTGAAAAATCGAAAATTTTCGGAGTATACACAACCTACAACATGGCAAAAGCGGGCGGCCAGTTTCGTACGGAACAAAACATCAAGCTATATCCACATTCCAATATTTCCACGTTGGCCCCAGGCACTAGCCTAGCCACTCTGACAAAAATTAGTAACAATGGCATTTGCAAAATGTAACGGCATAAATATTTATTATGAAGTCAGTGGAGAAGGCCCCCCCTTGATCCTGATCAGTGGCCTTGGAGGAGACCACTTTTTTTGGGATTCCAGTTTGAAGATTTTATCCAAACATTTTCAGGTCATTACCTATGACACAAGAGGTATCGGAAAGACAGATGCCCCAAAGACCAGTTACAGTTTAGACATTTTCACAGACGACCTGATTGCATTAATGGATGAATTAAAGATTGAAAAAGCGCATATTCTTGGGTTCTCAATGGGAGGTAATATTGCATTAACACTGGCTCTGAAGTCTCCTGGGAGAATATCAAAACTTATAATTGCCGCATCACACGCTGTAATAAACCATCAAATAAGACTATTTGTTGACGCAGTTTTAAACGTTTACGAGTCCGGGATAAGTACAAAACAAATGTTCGACCTTATCTGTCCCTGGCTTTTCTCAAATTCATTTTTAAGTAACCCTAAAAATGAAATCTATCTAAAGTATGATGAAAATGAGCCCGACCAACAACCTTTATATGCCTGGAAAAACCAGTATTTAGCACAAAGAAATTATAATGTAGTTGATAGTATTGACAAGATAAAATTACCGACATTAATTATAAACGGGGAGTTTGACCTATTTGCGACATTGGAGGATGCAAAATTATTGCGAGACAAAATTGAGCATTCAGTTCTGAATGTCATCCCTCAATCCGGACATTTAATAAACTATGAAAATCCAGAATTATTTCACAAATATATTTTGGACTTTTTGATCGATTAACCAACCGGCCTGCGGTTAATATGGCAGTGGAATTATAGGGGCTGACGAACATGGGCTGAACTTTTGTAATTCTATTCAACTTTGGTGTAAGTATTAGGCTGGCGAATCTTAATTGCCTCTACAACTTGGCTGTTGAAAATAGCGATGGGGAAGATAGGCTATATGGGCGTGAATATTTCGAATAAACTTTTAAACAAAACAACAGCTGGTGCCCTTGCTCGCCAATACTTGTATACTATGGGCCGCTCTGAAATATGAAGCAGTCAGGAAATTTTTGGTTTAAGGTAATTGCTTTAACTAGTGGATTGGCAATTTTAGTGGTGAGCTTTTTGGATGACTACTTTTTCGACAGCTGGTTGGTTTCAATACCCGTTTTTTTAACTCTTGGGGGATTGTTTCTTTCACTGTCTATCTGGGGTATGCTCCGGCAGAATGATTTTTTTTTCAAACTGTTCCTTTTCATAGCGTTCGGAATCCTGGTAGGCAACTTGTATGATTCGGAAGTCTTTAAGAGTCCCCGGGCCCTGGAAGCGGAATTAAAAGACGACTTGTCAAGGTTAAGTTTGATACTCAGGGAAAATAATGATTTCGAGCTGTCGAGTCAGGACTTATTCTCAACGCAGGTATATGCTGGAAAATATGTTAGGAATAACAATCAAATTATTTTTTAAACCGTCCATATGATAATGACTTCATACCGGATACTGTAAATATTATAAACGATAATATTATCCTTCGTACTATTAACGGTGTCCCTGACACAAGTTTTGCTTCGTATTTTCAAATTCAGCGTTTGCGTTGAGCGAATAAATCTGAGTATCAAAATTTTGTTAGAAACTGGTATTTAAAAAATCAATCTAATTCTACTTTGTCAAATTCTTAAATATAGTTGCTTCTTTAGCAAACGCTTACCTGGCGGTTGCTTGGTAATGATTTCAGTCAGAAAGTCTTCCAGGGTGGTTTTCACAAAACCGAGTATATTTTTTAAACTTTTGAGCACATCTTGTGATGTCAGCCACAGATTTGATTGTTGGTAATGATATGTTTTTTCCTGGTTTAGGAACAGCTGTCCAAGCATGATCATTGCCATATGTTTATGCCGGCTTTCTTCGCTGCGGGTTTGGTATTCGTTCAGTCCTAATTCTTTTTTTCCTTCACGAAACGCTTTCTCTACCAAGTACCTTTTGCTTTGGCGATAAGCAAGTTCCCGGATGTCGCAATGCGGGCAGTGGCATAAACTATATTTAATGGTGCCGTCTTTATCGGCTCGTATTAATAAAGTAAGTTGTTGTCTTCGGCCAGTGAGCGGATTTAATATATAAACAGGTCTGGCATGAAACCATGCTTTCAATTTTCTTAATCCGCTCTGATGTCTTATTACCAGATATTTCCAATCGTTGTCTTTAAGCAAACTGCAATATTGTTTTATGCTTACCGAGTAAGGGCAGGCAGAAAGATACTTGTACTAACCGAACGGAAAGCCCATGTGGATATACTACAACATGACTACAGGGATTACAGGATTGAATACTTCAACAACCTGTTTAAACAGCACAATAAATATTACCGGAAGTTGATGAAGACGCGCCAACTTACAAACCTTGATGAAATACTATTGGTTTTTCAAGGTGCTGGCTTTTATATCAATACCACCGGAAATTTGCTTCCGGTTGAATGTCTTGATTTGCCATTACCTGTCAATGAATTTAAAGACGGTGTTATATGGAAATTACGTGTCAGTAACTATAATGAAGAGGAAGGAGTATTGAATGCAGAAATTATTGACTATGATTTCCCAATAAGCAAAGTTACAGATGGCAAACAGGGTGCATTTTATTTCTATGGAATTGAAAGAATTAAGTTCAGAAGCCTCGATACAAGTGGCTTCCTAAGATCCGTTACTCTGAAGTATCAGCCAGTTATTGAAACTAAGGCAATAGAAGATGAAAGAAAGGCACAGACACCTACCGAGTATGTTGTTCTGAAAACCATGAAAGTGCCTTTTGGGAAAATCAATTTCTTATTTGGAAGTGTTTCATTTTCCATCTTCATTGAGGAAATCAACCAGGAAATCCTATTCGAAATTCCGAATCCGGATATAAGACCAGAGTTTGCAGCGATCCGAGATTATTTTGTAAAAGCATTGAAGAAGAAATTAATCACCGTAGATATTACTGTAAAATATACAGAAAGCCAGGTGCTATCGCCAACAGCCAAATCAGAGGATATTGATAGTATCAACAATCACATGATCGATAGTGTGCGATTTGAGTTTGTAAAGCGCGAGATATTCAAAGGGAAAGGCCGGGCTGTAGATGATCAGTCTAATCATACGATGGATGATTTGTTGAGTTCGTATAACGAAGGGAAGAAATTATTTTCCTCTGAAGCCGCGTTATTTGATGACATTTAAACATCAAGGAGTCGAAGCATTATTTACAGCTAAAATATCTTTCTTCGAAACATGAAGCATCTGTTTTAAAATTGAGATTTGTCTTACACCCATTTTCTTTTTTATTCTTACTGGCTGGTGAAAAAAGATATCATATTATTTGGGAAACATTGGACAGCGAAGAAGCAACCTATATATGGCATGCCGATAAAACAAGGGAGTCTTTACGAATTGCATTAGGAGAAATTGAAGTTATACTCAGAGACATAAAGAACAGTGGTAGACAAGCTTTTTTAGAAAAGGAGAGTAATAATTTTAGCAGGGTCGTTCATGATTATGCGGATGCAAAGAAAGGATTTGTTGTGTGGAAAGGAATGCTGGAGGAAAAATTGATATAGCGTATTTTACGTTAGCTTACATATTTACAAAGTGACTGGCTACTATTTACTGACTTTCGCCAGTTCTCACATATCTGTTTAACAATTGTTTCAGGATGTTGATAACACCAACTCATAATAAGAAATAAATAACGGCGTATTACTTTGGAATGATTTTCAGATAACCTTCTTTGTGGGTCAAAAAAGCATCACACTCTTTTAAGTATCCTTCCATGTTGTCAAGATTGTCATCGTAAATATAACTGCTGAATTCCCATGCACGCAAAAGCATACGTATGTAGGCATCGCTTTCTCTTTGCTTGGTTAACTTTTTAATGGCTCCCATGTAATCTTCCCTGTATACTGTCGGGATAATAATTTTGGATAACCCTTTCGAGCTAAATTCAGCATTCATCATTACTCTTGCAATCCTGCCATTACCATCCAGAAATGGGTGCACTTCGCTTATCAGGAACATCATATACGCTGCTTTTGCGAAAGGATGCTGGAGCAGGCTATACCATTCGTATCCTTTTTTCAATGTTCCGGGCACAAGTTTCATGTCCACAAACTCGGTACTTCCGGCGCGATTATTCTTATCCTTAAACTCACCGGGGTTTTTAGATTTTCTGGCGCTCAATAACGCGGCATGTCTTTCTCTCAATAGCTTTAATAAATCATCCGGATTTTTTGGTTGAATTGACATTTCAGACCTGTTTGATACAATCTGGTAAGTTCCCAGCACATCATGTGAATCTTCATCTCTTGCGGGCAAGGGTGTGGTTGTGGTGATAATTTGTTTGGCTTCGTCTACGGTAAACTCTGTACCCTCAATGTAATTCGAAAAATATCCTTCGAAAAAAGCAAAATTTTGATAGGATTGAATACTCTTGTTTTTATCGGGATAGTCTGGATAGTCCCTTTTTACCAGTTCTTCATATAAGGATTCAAAAAGTTGAATTCTGTCCGGATCCATCGGCTCGCCAAGTACTCTTGCCCTGGCCACAGGACTTACCAGATTCTTTGATAATCCGGTACCAAGCAAATCAGTAATTAATTGGTTCAGCTCTGTGAGTTCCTTTTTCATATTCAGCAGAGGTGCGATTTTCTTTGCCCGGTCCCGGACCTGGTTGAGGGTGTCTTCGCCTTTTACTCTTAAAAAGGCGTCTATCTTTTCTTCTAATTGTTCCCGGCTGAGGGTTTTGGATTCCTCGCCAGAGCCTTTAGTTCTTTGCAGATTTTCCAAATAGGCACGGGCAAGCCCTGATGCTTTGAGATTTCCAAAAAATAACACATCATCCCCTAAAGGCTCTGGGCCTTTTATGAAGTGCAGTATCAGGCCGGGCAATTCTACCGTTCCCTTATAGCTGCGGGTAAGGTAAAGATGGCCCCCTGATGTTGGCATGCGTTCTAAGGCGCTTCTATGACTTAAGAATGCATCTGGAAAAAGTTCTGAGACGAGCCTGTACCAATTACGTCGAACAACTTTCTCAGGTGCCTCTTCTAAACTGGAGGTATATACCCTGGGAGCTATTTTGCGCACCAAGCCCTGATCTTCGAGTTTTCCGATTTCTTTCGATCGTTCTTTTGTTCCTACGATAATCTCTTGTATTCTATCCATGGTAATATTTTCGTCCTAATTCGAGTTTTCAATTCCAAGTGGGAATAATTTCACCCAAATATTTAATTTCTGGAAATATTTTCATCCAAATATATGCTTTATTTTCCTCCAAGTAGAGACAATAGAAATATTTTCCCCCAAATATTTAATTTCTGGAAATATTTTCATCCGAATGTAAATTCGTGTATATTAGTATAATACATATTTTATTGTCAATCAATTTATTATATGGTATTTGCTTGTAAATCGATAGCAATATTTATTCCATAAAACTGGAGTTAATGCCTAGAAAGCTGCCGCCGGGAAGAAACGGCGGCAGCTTGTATTTTTGTGATGATGGATTTAGGAAATAGTTGTTGAATTTTTTGTATCTCAATCTGAAGCGTAAGCATTCGGCAAGCCACGTCTTCGGCCACTAATTTCTCTGCTAACCTTTGCATACAAAAACTCATAAGTATGCGCGAAGACGTTCAGAACAAGATGTTCGATATCATTCAGAAAAAATCGTCGTCGACGTATCCTCGTTCTGCAAAGAGAACGGCATTGCCAAAGCAAGTTATTATTATTGGCTTAAGAAATTTCGGGATCAGCCACAAAAATCTAAAAAGACCGGTTTCGTTTCGGTATCTGTGTTGCCGTCAGCAGCCATTCCACTTATTTCAGTACAGTTGCAGGGCGGAACAGTGATTAATGTTTTTGACCGGGGAGCGTTTTCGTTTATCGAATCGATTATTGGTTAGTTATGTTGTCGCTCCAGGACAACCGACGATATTTTCTGTATCAAGGGGTAGCAGATGAGAAAGTCCTTTGATGGCCTGGGTGGCATTGTTCGTCAGCAGATGGAAATGAATGTGCTTGCCGGCGATGTTTATATCTTTATCAACAAACGTCGTAACCAGATTAAATTGTTACGTTGGGACAATGATGGTTTTTGTGTTTATCATAAGCGTTTGGAAAAGGGGACTTTTGAAATACCGCTGGCTAATGATGGTGCGACCATTACTCTTACAGCTTTGAGTCTTCAGCTTATTCTTGATGGCATTCAATTAAAATCGATAAAACATCGTCCACGTTTTAAGTTGCGCGCATGATCACGAAAGAACTTATCCACAACACGTCAATTGGTAAATCCAGAGTTTGATATTTTGAGTCCGTGCACACTTCCATAACCGGGGTATTTAGTGATTGCATTGCGTTCCGATTGATCTATAAGCCCTTGTTTTAAAAAATAAAAATGTGAGGGCTGTTTATCCACATCTCATATTGCCTTATGTAGCGATGCGCAGTTGGCTATAATGCCTGCCAGCACTACATTTGCACAAGGCATGAACGAACAGGAATACATACTAAAGCTCGACGCGATGAACAAGCAACTGCTTGATCAGGTTACGCAACTCACCTTTGAGCTGCGTGAGATGAAGCGGCTATTATTCGGCCGTAAATCCGAACGCTATGTACCAGATCCATCAGTTATACCTGGTCAACTTGATCTGCAGCTGGCTATGGATGAAGCGGCGCAGCCGGCAATGATTACAGAAGAGGTTAAGGTTGTAACCAAAGTAGTTCCAGCTCAAAAGCCGACCGGTCGTCAACCTTTACCTGCGCACCTGCAAAGAGAAGATACCATTCTTGAACCTTCGGTTGATGTCACTGGTATGAAAAAGATCGGCGAAGAGATTACTGAGCAGCTTGATTACACACCGGGCAAGTTGATCGTTAAACGCTTTATCAGGCCTAAATATGCACGCACAACAGCTGATGGCACGGGTTACACAGAAGTAGTTATTGCAGCACTTCCTGATTTTGCTATTGAAAGAGGTATGGCTGCTGCCGGCCTTTTGGCACAGATCATCGTTGATAAGCAGGTTGATCATCTTCCACTACATCGTCAGCTAAAACGTTATCAACGTGACGGCGTAAAAATTGCTCCGGCTACAATGGATGGATGGTACGCCGGATCATACAACCTGCTGGTACCACTAGGCGATGAGCTTCGAAAGACAGTTCTGGGAGCCGACTATCTGCAGGCTGATGAAACAGGGCTACCTGTGGGCCTATCATAGTCCGCCTCTGAATCTCATACTATATGATTTTCAACCTGGTCGCAGTAAGACAGGACCAATGGGCATGCTCAAAGATTTTAACGGATACCTTCAAACCGACGGATACACTGTGTATGAACATGATGCTATCGGTGGCCGGGCCGGCGTAACGCTCATGCATTGTATGGCGCATGCCGATATTTTGAAAAAGCGTTGGACACAGATAAAGAACGTGCCGGCTATTTTTTGAAAGAGGTTCAAAAACTGTATGCCGTTGAGCGGGAATGCAGAGAAGAAAATCTTTCGCCGCAACAAGTGCTGGAGCTACGGCAGTAACGATCTGTTCCTGTATTGGTAGCATTGAAAGGCTGGCTGGAAAAAACATATATCGAGTCCTTTAGCCAAGACGATTGCTTATTCACTACCACGTTGGGATAAGCTTTCAATTTATACCACCGATGCGAGACTGCAAATTGATAATAATCTTATTGAAAATGGTATCAATACCCGTAATTGTTGACACAGCACAAAACAGCGGTGGTGAAAATCATCTGGCGAAATCCGGAAATGCAGATATTCTTTGGATAAAGAAGGTGCTGGACAACTGGAATTACGTATGCCTGAATGAACTAAACATTGAAGTGAATACGTTGCCATGGATCATTTTTTATGATAGCAGTTCCGCCTGGCACTTGAACGCTGACGAAAACATGCTTCCTTCCTTCGAGAAAACGCCCGATAGCGTTGTGTTTGCAGGAATCAGCTATCAGCTTATCAGGATAGCCCACACAGAAAGCATCTGGGTACCGGACAGAGAACCTATTCCGTTGGCTTCCTCTCTGGTGACCACCATTCCTTATGCAGAGAACAAAATTTCCGGGCCTGTATTCGATGTACTGAATGATGGTGGTGTTCTTGTTATTGATGAATTAGATGCCAGTCTTCATCCTTTGCTGACACTTGCTGTAACCAGGTTATTCAATTCGGCAGATTTCAATCAAAAAAATGCTTAATTGATTTTTGCCACTCATGATACAAATCTTTTGAATTATGGTAATTATCGCAGAGATCAGATCTGTTTTGTAGAGAAGAATAAATATGGGGTTTCCGAAATGTATTCCCTCGTTGAACATAAAGAGGAAGGGAAAGCCATTCGAAAAGATCGTTCTTTTGAAAAAGATTATATAGAAGGTCGCTATGGAGCTATTCCATTTATTGGTAACCTGTCGAATCTTATAAAGGAATGGCAAGAAAAGTAAAAATTCCTAGTGAGCAGTTGAAACGGTTTGCCAGGGAAGAGCAAAGGCGTAAGCAGGATGTACGGGCTAAACGTATGTATTATCTTATGTTATTACCCATCAGACCTTCGATGGCCCTCGTGACGGATATAAACATGGAGACAAAGGAATGTCACATATTTACGCAGAATTATAATTTCTAACAATGGAAAGATATAGAAACAGAGGTGGAGATTCAGGAGTGTCTGCCTATGAAATTGGCTCAGACTTTATAAAGGTGAAGTTTTCGGGAACTTTAAGAATATACACTTATAGTTATCGTCGTGCAGGAAGTATGCATGTTGAAAGTATGAAAAGATTAGCTCAAATCGGCGACTTACTAACGAAGTGCTTAAACATTTGCGAGCGGCCCAAATTAGAATTTGATTAGAAAGTCGATAGATTACTGGTAATCTGTATCTTTCGTAATTGGATATCGATAGTATGGAATCTACCACGATTTTAATTATAGAGGATGAGAAAAAAATTGCCGATACGCTAAGGAATGGGCTTATAGAAAACGGCTACGATGCACAGGTGGCCTACGACGGGGAAAGGGGATTAGGTTTATTTGCAAAGGGCAAATTTCAAATGATCCTTATCGACATCAACCTGCCTGGAATAAATGGTGTTGATCTATGCAAAATTATCCTGCAAATGAACCCTTCTGTTTATGTGATCATGCTTACCTCCATGAATACGCTGGCAAATAAGATTGAAGGATATGAAGCAGGGGCAGATGATTACCTGGCAAAGCCATTTGAGTTCAGGGAATTGTTGTTACGCATCCGGGCCGTTCTTAAGCGGAGCCAACCCGAGAAACCCAGCGAACCAAACATACTCAGGGCCGCCGACCTCGAAATACTTCTAGACAGAAGGGAAGTTAGACGCAGCAACGAAAAGATTAGCCTCACGGTTAAGGAGTTCCAATTACTCGAATATTTAATGCTAAACCAGAACAAGGCGCTCTCTCGCGCAGAAATAGCGATCAATGTCTGGGGCATCGATTTCGACACTAATACCAACGTGATTGACGTATATATAAATTACCTCCGCAACAAAATCGATAAAAACTTTCAACCTCGGCTTATTCATACTCAGGTCGGTCTGGGATACATATTAAAGTCAAAAGAAAGCTGATGCCGGTACGATTGCGCATAACTATTTTGTTTGGTATTGGCTTTTGTGGCATACTCCTGGCGGTTTGCGCCACGGTTTATTATACAGCAAATACCAGCCGGTTGAATTTCATTAAGACCAGATTGCAGAACCGCGCTTCGTATACAAATAGCTTGTTGAGCAAGGCAGAAGTATTCAGCAGCGATCTTGTTGGCAGGCTGGATACCTCCGTGACGGGTTTAGTGCGCAGCAAAGAAATCCGCGTATACGACCGACATAACCAATCAATCTATTTCTACACAGATATACCTGAGTTCTCGTTGAAGATCGACACTTTGTTTCTTGAGAGAGTGCGTCAAGAGGGTAGCATTTTTTTTAACCACGGCAAGAAGGAAGCAATAGCTGTATATTATCCATCTTCTGAATTGCTGGTGATATCGGCCACGAAGGATGACGCTGGGAAAAAATATTTAACACAACTTAAAACCATCGTTTGGCTTAGCCTCATCGGTGGCATATTGGTCTCTTTTGGAGGGGGATATTTTTTTGCCGGCCGGCTGTTGCGGCCGGTGAAGCGGATTGCCGACGAAGTGAATGAAATTTCCGCCAAAAGCCTTACACGTCGTATTAGAACCGGACGCGCACACGATGAATGGCATTACCTGTCAGAAACGCTGAATCAATTGCTCAATCGGTTGCATCATAGTTTTGAAGTGCAGCGCCAGTTTATCGCCAATGCTTCGCACGAATTATGCACGCCACTTACATCTATCTCCAACCAACTTGAAGTATTGCTGCAACGTGAACGTGACGTGGATCATTATCGTAGCGTGATAAGTTCCACCCTTCAGGACGTAATACGTATGAATCAGCTTACCCAAGCCTTGCTCGAAGTGGCAAAGGCTTCGGGAAGTCCAGGAGGTCTCAAAATAGACCAGATTCGCATAGATGAAGTGCTTATGCAAATACCAGTTGAATTGGCTAAACTGAACAGCATATGGAGCGTAGTTCTCGATTTCGAGCAGCTGCCGCCCGAAGATGAACAATTATTGGTTTTTGGCAACGAAGAACTCTTGTTTACAGCGATCAGAAATATTGTGGTCAACGCCTGTAAATACTCCTCCGACCAGCAGGCTTCCATCCACGTCCAAATTTTTCGCGGTCAAGTTCGGATAGCAATATCCGATAATGGCCCCGGAATAGCACTGGTTGAACGGGAGAATATCTTCCTTCCATTCTACCGGATTCGCAATGCAGGGTCAAGAACTGGTTTCGGTCTTGGGTTGCCGCTAGCCAATCATATTATTCAACTACACAATGGACAGATTCGCGTAGATGCAGGCATTCGACAAGGCTCCGTATTTACTATTAGTTTACCCCAGGCTGCCAGCCATCCTTCCCAAATCGATTAATACCGGATTATAGAACCGTTAGAAGGCAGTTAGAAGATTCTAATATCCCGCGTCTGGCATGTTCCTTGCCCCGAATATTACATCCCATGGGGCTTGCTAATGGACCTCAATTTATTAATTAAAACAATGATCTACATGAAACGAATCTTACAATCTGCTGTTCTGTTATCTGTTATTATTATTGGTCTTTTTGCTTTTCGCGTCGCACAGAATTCCGGTATAAAGGGAACTGTGTCGCCTGCAGAAGGGACAGGAATGGTATGGGCCATTAGTAGTTCGGATTCTTTAAAAATGACGCCCGAAAAAGGAACATTTGCCTTTTCCTTAAAACCTGGAACATACAAAGTCATTGTCCAGGCAGTTTCCGACTACAAAAGCTTCATTAAAGAGAATGTCGTAGTGGAAGACGGTAAAGTAACCGACCTGGGAACTATTACGCTGGAAAAAATAATTCTCTTACTCCGCAAGGCGTAACCACTATGGTTCTGCTAGGCAATGCCTGCAGGAAACAGTCGGTTAGTTCCATCTGTTTTCGGGGCAGCGCTGGTCAGGAGAGGCCGCCTCAAAAATATGAGGCGACCTCTCTTTTGTTTTTCTTTGTGCCTATTGCGTTTCTTATCGGCTAGCTGCAATCGGCAATAGCAATCCACAATTTTTAGCAAAGTATGCCTCCAACCAGAACCACGAATGAAATTTCTAACCTGCCAGTTATATTTGTCGTTTATCAAAAAGCAGGAAATCAATGGATCATCCGAACGACAATCAAAATACCTTCAGGCATAGTAAAACGCAAATGCTTGAGTTGCTAAATGAATATGATAAAACCGAGGGTAATTGAAGTTCTTAAAACTGCACATATCCTTTTTAATATGAGTTTTTATTAATAAGTAATATATTGATTTGGATGGTAAAAGTCCTTGAACATTCATTCCTTTCCATTGGCGATATATGGGTAACTTATGACGCTGCTGGCAAAAAGGTTATCAATGAATACGAGTTAGTAGATAGCAACGGAAATATAAGCAACCACACCAATTTGATTAAATTGATTGAACAAAGTAAGTTATGTGAAGAAGTAAAATCAGCTCTACTTCATTACTTTACATGGGCGTACAACCTGTTAGCCGGAAGATCGGTGCATAAAAACCTGGTGAGTAAAGAAGGTAATGAATATGAAGCATGGGTAAAGTTGAATTTCAAAAACAGGCTGGACGACGGCAACCATGAAATGAAACAATGCACAAAAAAATATGGCTTTGAACTAGAAAATGTGTTGTCCAAATATCCCATCAAAGAACTGACCAATGAACAATATAAACAATCACTTATTGATTCACTCCACAGGGGTAATCTGCAAAAAGCTACGTTTGTGGATAAGGATGACGGGAAGAAAAGCTGTATGTATCACCCAATATTACGCTCGGAGCCTTGAAAGTATTTGACCAGCAAAAGCAGCGCATTCCAACAGAAACGTTGGTTGAAAAGCAATACATCAGAATCGAACCGGCTGAGGAACTCAAACAACGTGTCAGCCAGCAACAAAAGCCGGAGCAAACGCAAAAGCAGGAACACGCTACCTCACAGAAACAGAAACAAAACCAAAAGCAAGCCCAGGGACAGAAACAAAAGAATGATGCACCCGTAAAGAAACAGACCCGTAAACAGAAAGTAAAATAGGCAATGGACTTTGATTCGGCATTATATGGTTTTATGAATCTGGTACCGGAAGATCCGCGCATCGGGCCTTCCTATATCAGTTTATTCGTAGCCATCCTGCATTATTAAAGAATACAAGAATACAAAATGCCTGTTTCAGTCTACAGCAGGTATTTGATGAAACAAGCTAAAATTTCAGCAGGTGGAGCTTATCATAGATGTATGCGGGATTTAAAAGATGCAGGATATATCCGTTACATCCCCTCGTATAATCCTGTATTGGGTAGTTTAATTTATCTATTAAAAAATGAAGCATGAGATATTATATTGTCAATGAGGAAGAGCAACTTACTTTATTTAAAGTCGCCAATGAACTGGTAGAAGATTTTGAAAGTAACTACTTGGAAAAGGTGATCGCATCAGGGATCAGTATTGCAGATGCATTATTGAATTTTGATCAAGCGAATTATCGACAAAGAGAACAGGTGCTTGAGGCAAAGCCGGTAAAATATAGAAAAACGTCTCATTAGTTTATGTTAATCACTTTCAAAAATTAGTTGTATGGCAATTGAGGCTGTGACGAAAGAAGATTTAGAACTACTAAGAATGCAATTACTGGATGATTTTAAAGTCATACTTGGTCTACATCAACCGCCGGTAGAAATGCCAGAAGGTTATAAAACCAGTCATGTTCGTAAGATACTCGGGTGTTCAACAAATAAATTACAGGCACTTCGTATAGCTGGAAAACTTCGGTGTAAAAAGGTTGGCGGAACAATCTATTATAAGAAGGAAGATGTCAAAAAGTTATTAAATGAAGGATTTTGAAAATACGTCTTCAGAAATGAAGGGTAAAAATGAGCGTTGACACATCAATTTTCATTTGTCAGTTCTTTATAATATCTGCTAATGATGCGCGACTAACAATGCCGCATCTGTGTGTTTTTTTGGCGTTACTAAACGTATGGGTTGTTAATTTATATCAAAATCCGGTTATAATTACTAAGTCGCAAAGTAAGCATTCGACAAGCCACGTCTTGGATCGTGTAATTATCTTAACTCAAGGACTTCCATTGATCTGGAAGAAGACTTCGAAGCTTGCTTGTTTTGGTGGTGGGCATTCGTTCAAGAATATCTTTTAAATATTGCCAGGAATGAACGTTATGTTTCTTGCAGCTTTCGAGTAGCGAATAAAATAACGCAAGTCTCTTTCCTCCTTCATTTGAGCCAGCGAATAGAAAATTTTTTGGGGCCAGATTATGTAAAGCTTTACATAAAATCGGACGTAAGAACTACCTCTTCGCTGGTTCACATCGTGGCGGTGAACGCGCAGCCATCATGTATAGCCTGCTAAACACCTGTAAGCTACAAGGTATTGATGGATCTAAATGACTGGATGATATCTTTCGAAGAATTACAACACAATCGCCGGAAAAACTCATAGAACTATTACCCCAAAACTGGAAACCACAACCCGCACTAAATCATGCAAAATCCGCCAACGACTGAATTATTTTTTGCCAGTCTGTTCAAATGGATCATATACATTTTGATTGCCGATCTCCAACTGAAGATTATTATAGCCCAGGATCTTGCTTAAAAACTCATCCATGGCTATAGGATCATCAAAACTTTTAATACCCCCCCATGGCTAACGATCAGCTTATTGAGCCAGGGTAACGCAAGAATACATGATTCCTGGATCGGTAAGAAAATGGTTTGGTACAATTGTATGTCTGGAAACCTGGAACTATCTTATTCTGTTTAAAACATACCCGTATCCGGCATCGCCGACTTTTGGAACCATGTTCGCATCCAAAATGAATAGCAGGGTTTCATCAATCTTCCAGAATGACTGATAATCTGCCGGAGCGCCGGTGGTAAGCTGGTAAACAATATGAGATGTGTCTAATGATGTGCCCTGGGAAATGTCTACAATTCCGCTATTGGATACTCTTTCATCGCTATCGCCTACATAAATACGGGACATAACATAGGTGGACGGCGAACTGGTTTGAGGATCTTTATAAATAGCAAGGGCAAATTTTAATGTCTCACAACTCTCGCAAGGAATCCTGCTCTCAAATACTCCCAGAATCGGATGATTGCTCTCATTGGTTTCCGGGTACCAGGGCTGCACGACACCCGCCAGATCTTTCTTACAGGATAGCATACAAAAAAGAATAGCAATGGTGGCTAGTACTTTGGCTTGAAGAAAAAAGCGATTCAAAATCCGGCCAGGTTTGAAATTGCTTTTAGCTACTTGCTTTCTCATTTTACTTATTTTAAGGTAAGGATTGTCAGAGATCAAAAGTAAGAGCATACCGGGGTAAGCTTCCTGTAAGTTGCTATAAAATTAATGGATATAGGTGTTATTCCGAACTCAGGCTTTTAACCGGGTTCATCAGAGCCGCTCTGACGGATTGAAAGCTTATGGTTGCCAGGGCGATGAACACAGTTGTCAAAGTTGCCAGCGCAAATATCCACCAGCTAATAGTTGTCCGGTATGCAAAATCGTTCAGCCATTCGTTCGTAAAATACCACGCCACAGGCGACGCAATGACGATCGCTACGAGAACCAACTTTAAAAAATCATTTAAGAGCAAAGAGACAACACCCATGATACTGGCACCAAGAACTTTCCGGATTCCTATTTCTTTTCTGCGTTGTTCCGCCGTAAAGATGGAAAGGCCGACCAGACCCAGGCAAGCGATGAGTACAGTAATTACAGTAAAAACATTGAAGATACTAAAGATCCTGTCTTCAGCTTTGTACATGGTTTCATAAGCGTCGTCCATAAAATAATATTGAAACGGCGTATCCTTGTCATATTTTTCATAGAGGGACTTCAGTTGTTTAATCGCAGCGGGAATGTTTGCGCCAGCTTGCAATTTAGCGAATAAACAACCTCCGGAATCACCCCAGGCAGAAGCAGTATCTTTGGATATGACCAGACAAGCTCCGTCTATTTTGTCATGCAGTGATTCATAGTTGAAATCTTTCAAAACTCCTCCCACCTGATGCTCAGTATCCCAGATATTTATTTTTTCGTTGATCGCTTTTGCAGCAGTAAGGTTTAACTTTTCTACCGCAGACTCGTTCAGAATAACTGCGTTTTGCATTTGATTGTAAAGATTGTTGGTTGGAGGGTTTTTCCATTGCAAACCCAGCAAAGAAATAAAATTTTCATCAACAGTAAGCAAGACAAGTGTGGCGTCCTCATCCTTGTTTTTTATTTTTGTGGAGAACATATCGTATCCATCATAGAGCGGATACCTTGAAGCGGTCACTTCCTTTACAGCGGCGAGGTTGGATGTTTCCTTTTTGAATGTGTTAAAATGTTTACCAGCGGCAGGACTGAATGGAATAAATACAATATTCTCCTGGTCAATTCCTGTATACGTATTCTTAAAGAAATGCAACTGCTTGCCGATGACAATAGTGCAAACGATCAGGATAACAGAAATAGCAAATTGGAATACCGTAAAAAATTTTCTCATGCTGATTCCGGTGCTTTGTTTATTGAATTTTCCGTAAAGAACCATGACCGGTTTATAGGCAGATAGAAGGAAGGAAGGATAGGACCCTGACAGCAGTACACTGATTATAAAAAGGCCCAGAAAGGATAAGAGGAGATAAGGATGGTATAAAAAGTTGTCGTCAATGTCAATTTGCAGAAAACTAAAAAACAATGGTTGAAACGCGATACACAAAATATAACCGGCGGAAAAGGCGATGAGGGTATACAATGCCGATTCTACAAAAAACTGAGTTGCTATTGTGCTTCTCATAGCTCCCATTACTTTTCTGACTCCTATTTCTTTTATACGGGTAGCGGAACGTGCTGTGGAAAGGCTCATATAATTCGTTAGCGCCAGTAATAATATCAGGGCTGCAACAAAAGGGAAAATTTTAAGGTATTTCACACTGGATGTGCCTCCGTAATTGATCATCAGGTGCGTTTCAGTGAGTGGTATGGCAATGTATCTTTTATTGTCCTTGCCATTCTTATTGGTGTTTCTGTAAAGTTGTAACAGGTTTGTCTGAAGCTGTGAAGCCTTCCCTGCATCCCGGAGTAGAAAATAGGTGGAAAACGGACCTGTTTCTATTTTCTGCGATGCAACAAGACCTTTTTTATCCTGGATGGCGGAAAGACTGGATACAGCCGCGACAAAACTATAATCGATGCTTGAATTGGAAGGCGCGTTTTGTGCGACGCCGGTGACTGTAAAATCATGTGTATTATTATACCGGATAATTTTACCCATGGCATTTTGTACATCGCCAAAATATTTTTCAGCTGTTTCACGAGATATTACAACCGTAAACGGATCTTTCAGTGCCTGAAACTTATCTCCCTGTAGCAATTTAAAAGTGAAAAAACTGAAAAAGTTGCTGTCAGCGAACAAAAATTTATCTTCTGAAAATTTCAGTGATGGGTTCCGGGGATTCTGAATAATTGTGTTGTTATCTGCCTTCATAAAACGCATAAAGCTCTCCACACCGGGATTGCTTTGTTTAACAAGTGCTGCTGCGGCATAATTCATCCGATTCATATATATGGAATCATTCCCATTATAGATTTTGGTTCTTATCCAGTAAGTCCTTTCTCCATTCCTGTGAAAACTGTCGAATGTTGATTCATGTTGTACATATAGCACGATCAGCATACATACGGCCAGACCCGTGCCAAGGCCCATAAGATTGATTGCAGAATATCCTTTGTGACGCATCAGATTCCTAAATGCAACGATGAGATAATTTCTAAACATAACTGATGATTGTAGTGGTTATGAATGTTAAAGTATTTTAGTTATTGTTTCGGCAGGGTCAGTGTTTGCATAAGCCTTCTCTTTCTGTCAATAATCTGCGTGCTGAGACAAACCTTCCGGTTTTAACGCTTAAAACATGCCAGGGATTAGAAGACATGATTTCCAGTACTTTGAAAATAAAAGTAAATTTGGTTTGTTCGGTTTTGATACAATGGCCGCGTCATTTTAATACAACCTGACGTAGATTACTGCTGGCAACCAGGTGTTCGAACTGGTCATTTCAAACAATATAAGAATTGGATCTAAACAACTGTCGCAAGCAGACGATTTGAACCTATAACTTTATTGCCTGCGAATGACATGATAAAATCTGCTTCGGAAAAAAATAGAAAGTTATGCCAGGAACATCATGATGCGCGTGTTCGAATTTGAAATTATTTTTATGGGCTTAATTCCAACATTTTCCCCTGACAGCCCTGATATGGTTCCAAATGTCGTAACAATGGCGGCTAAACACCGGGAGCCTTTTTTAAAATAGGGTTTAACTTTAGACTTTAAAAGAATGAACATGAATAATAAGATCGCTGAGAAAATCAAGACTCCTGGAAAAAATAGTGGACTGTCACAGGAAGCGCTGGCTGAAAAGGCTTGTATCAGTACATATATCCTTCAAAGAATTGAAAACGGGCAGGCCCATCCAGGCCTGAAAAAAAAACCTGCATTTATCAGGGGATTTAGATTTATCCTCCTCCTCATCTTTATCTCATGGAATTTAGTGACAGTCGCTCAAACAGAAACCCCCGCAAAACCATACCCGCCCCCTGGACAACTGATCGATATCGGCGGCTGGAAACTTCATATAACAGGTGACGCAAAGGTAAACCAGGGCCCTGCAGTAGTTCTGGAAGCCGGTGCAGGAGATTTTTCATTTGACTGGAGTCTGGTTCAACGCGAGGTAGAGAATTTTGCCCGGGTTTATTCTTATGACAGGGCAGGCTCAGCATGGAGCCAACTTGGCCCGGGACCACACACAATGCAACAGGCAGTATACGAACTTCATACTCTTTTGCAAAAAGCAAATATTCCTCCACCGTATATCCTCGTCGGTGCTTCGTATGGAGGACTTCTCGTTAGGCTATTCGCTGATAAATATCCCGGGGAAGTAGCGGGAATGGTGTTGGTGGATGCTGGTTATGAAGATGGAATCTCATTCATCAATGGTAAAATGTTACGGCCTTCGAAGAATGCCAAAGGGGAGCCCATACCTCCTGTAAGAACTTCCGCTAGTGACACAGATAATAAGCTGGCACAGACTCCGGAAGCAAAAAAAATAATCGGTGATGCTCTCAGTAAGGCAGGAATGCCGCGTACATATCTCGATGCTCCTTATAATAAATTACCCGATTCGGTGCAAAAGATTCGACTATGGGCAGTTACTCAATTTGAATATTATGCAGCCACTGATAATGATTATATGATGGAGGAAAAAGCGCTTATGATCAGGAACAGAAAACTGAATGCACAGCCCCTGGAGAAGAGGCCGCTGATTGTTTTAACAAGAGGCCGGACCGATAAGCCTGCTGCAGACTCCGGCGAGATAGAGAGAAAACGCATACAAGCCGGATTTACAGAATTGTCTGCAAACAGCAAACAGATCATTGCTGACGGTAGCGGGCATCATATTCAACTCGAAAGACCTGATCTGGTGGTCAAAGCAATCCGGGAAGTAATGGATGCAGTTCTGAATAACAAAACTGTACGATAGGCAGTCAACGGCCAAACAACGATATCAGAATGTTGATTTTTAGTAGAAGCAATTCAGGGAGAAAATGACGAATGAGTAGTACTTTGTGTTAACCCAATAATAATCAATGCGAAAAGTTGAAGAGATGATAAACATCCGGACAGAACCTGAAATAATCATATCTGCTTTTACAGAGCCTGAGATGTTGCTTGACTGGTGGGGTGTTCAAAGAACGTTGATTGATAAGCGGCCAGGGGGCGTTTATACGCTTGCCTGGAATATCAGCGATAAAGGATTTGGTTTTCTCTCCACCGGTTTTATAAAAGAATATCAGCCCGGCAAACTATTGGTCGTGGACAATTTTGTTTATTGTAATCCGGAAAAACCTTTTCTCGGGCCTATGTCGCTTACCATACATGCCAGAAAAAAGAATGATGGCATCTCCGAATTATTTCTTTGCCAGGATGGGTACCAGCAAGGTCCTGATTGGGACTGGTATTATGAGGTGGTGAAACAGGCCTGGCCGGAAGTTGTCAATACCTTGAAGGAATATCTTGAAAAAAACAAAGTCATAACCAAATCTGACTGAGAATCATGAAGACTGGGAATCCTGACCAGCCATTGATAACTTTCATTGTATTAGTTTTTGCCTGAGCATTATTTATCGGTCCTGACCGGTGTTACCGGAGGTGCGGCAGGCAGGCTCAGAGGACTCGGTGTAAATGATTAAAAAACATATGAAGAACTTTGAAGAAAACCAGGATCCGGCCAGGCCATCAACCGACCGTAAATCCGGAGAAAAAATGCAAAGATTGATCCGGCCTGAGGCTTTAAAAAAGGATGAGCCTCTATTCTGGTCGCCCGGAAAAGGCACGGATGTCTGGGAAATGTTTTGTGCCGCGATCAACGGCGACCTGCAAACAATCGAACTACTGGTGCAAAATGATCCGTCGCTGGTGCAAAGTCAGTATGAGGGCCGGACTCCGTTGTATTTCGCTGTGTGCGAAGACCAGATGGCAGTTGTTTCTTTTCTGCTTGCAAAAAAAGCGGATCCACATTGGGGAGGCGGAGATGATTTACTTTCTGAGATCGCACGCTACCGCGGTTACACCGCTATGTTGAAAATACTCGAAGATGCATTGACTGCTAAGAATATTTCTCCGGAAGCGGAGAAGATCGCCTCCGCTATACGTGAAAGGAATCTTTACAAATTAAAAACACTCCTTGATGCTTCTCCGGAACTCGTACTCTCCGGTGATTCAAGCGGAAACCAACCCATTCACTGGGCCGTTATGACCCGGCAACCGGACATGATTAATGATTTGGTTGCCCGGGGCGCTGACCTTAATGCAAAACGACTCGACGGCGCCCGTCCCATTCAACTCTGTAATGGCGATTATTCATTTCGTGGCTGGAGGGATGTTCCGGAGAATGTAGCTACCCCACGTGAAATACTTCTGCACTTAAAGTCATTGGGCGCATACGTCGATATCTGTACCGCCTCACATATCGGAGACCCGGTACGTGTTCGGGCGTTATTGGAAGAAGACCCTTCATTAGCTAACAAACCTTCCGATTATGTAACCTATTATGCATGCTCGGGAACACCGCTTCGTAATGCAGCAGGTGCCGGACACATGGAGATCGTAAAACTTCTGCTGGAAAAAGGGGCCGATCCGAATTTACCAGAAGAGGGTATAGCCCCGCGGGGAGGAGCCATTTACAGCGCCGTAAATGGCCGCCATTATGAAATTGTAAAACTGTTGCTGGAAAAAGGTGCTTATCCGAATCCACCCTGGGAAAGCTCGGCCGATGCCTTATCGATTGCATATCGCAATGATGACCTGCCGATGATCGACCTGCTCTGTTCGTATGGAGCATCCAGGGATATAGATCTCCTCGCATATTACGGCGATGTCTCAACTGCGGCAGAGGTCTTTGCCGCCAACCCGTCGATGGCAGATAATCCGGGTGCCTTTCAAAATGCGGCAGGAAATGGTCATGAAGGATTTATGCGATTGATGCTTCACTACCAGCCAAACCTGGCTACCAGAATCAGCGGTGCTGCGCAAACCCCGGAGTTAACAGAATGGCTTTTTCAATTAGACATGCCCGTTAACCACAGGAATTGGCTGTCTGTTACACCACTTCACCAGTTCGCCAAAAAAGGAGATATTGCAAATGCCGCTATATTTCTCCGGCACGGAGCTGATCTGCATGCGAGAGATCAGGAGATATGCTCAACTCCTTTAGCCTGGGCAGCAAAATATGGCAAAATAGAAATGGTGGACTTTTTATTGCAACAGGGGGCAAAACCTTTGTTGCCTGACGATGAACCCTGGGCCACCCCAAAGGCATGGGCCACTTTCCGGGGACATACAGATATAATCAGGATACTGGAAAACAGGTAGCCGGATTTCAGCATGTTGCAATGCTACTTCTGCATAAAAACATTGGCCGTTATTAAAACAACATATACGTCAAAATTAAAGTGATATGAAATTAGAAATTTGGATTTGTTCCTGCGCATAAGTGGAAAATAAAATGTCCGTATGATGTTCCGGCAAATGTATTTATGGGGATTGAACTTGTAAAGGGTGAACTAAGAAACGTTACAGGAACTGTTCAATATCCAAAGGAATTTGAAGAAGTATAGAAGTTGCGTCTGATTGATCCGCGATGGACGACTAAAAGCATTTACAAAGCCCTGTGTTGCCTGATTACTTTTTTAAGGCCTGATGTCTCCCGGATGTCGTCTAAAAGTCGTAACAAAGTAGCGCCGGGGCTTGACAAAAACAACGACTTTTACATAAACATTTTTTATGGACATAGCCAACCGGATTCGGGAACTACGATTAAAAAAAGGATTAACACAGGAAGAACTTGCTGAAAAAACAGGCATGTCCACCAGAACCATCCAAAGAATAGAACAGGGAAAGGTTTCTCCCCGCTCATATTCTCTGCAAAATCTTGCCATTGTTCTGGATGTAGCATTTGAGGAACTCAACGACAAGCTGACACAGAGCGAACAAAACAAGACCGGTAATGAACAAAACTGGCTGTCTTTGCTTCATATAAGCGGTATTTTCCTTTTACTGATTCCGCCAGTAATTATCTGGGCGTGCAAGAAAGGTGCAATAACCGAAATGAGGCAACAAGGTATTGATGTGATCAACTTTCAGTTAAGTATGCTGGTGATTCTGATCCCGGCAGGCCTTCTTGCATTCACTATGGTTACCTTACCCATTTGCATCTTCATCGGAGTTTATAGTACCATAGTCATAGTGTATAATAGTATACTGGTTTTGAATGACCAATCGTATAGATACCCGATAACTTTTAAATTTCTAAAGAATTGAAATTTTGACTTAACCAGTCAGCACTTCAATGTCTTTTGTTTCTGAAACTCACTTGTCAAACTCGTCGTCAAGCATGATCTTATGTTGGTCATTCCTTAATTTGACATAATCAACGGCTCCGGTGCCACTAAAGTTGAAAACCAATCCTACCAGTTTCCTGAAATCATTTTTAAAGGTAATTGTATAAACAGGCTGCTTCTCGAGATAGATTGTTGCGACCTTATTGACAACCTGTACCTGCAGGTGCTGCCACTTAAGTTTTCTGAACCCTTTCAAATAGATAGTTCTGAATACTTTTTGATCCCGAAATTTGTTGACAATGCAGAAATGTATGGCAAAGGAAAAGGTTACTTGCCCTGGGGAAACTATAGTGACATTTTGTTTTACAATACAAAAACAGATCAGGCAAAGAAATTATTCAATGGGCAATTGATGTTAATACAGCCATTTTCTTCCATCTCTTATCATGCCGGCAGCCCTAAAGAAGTTATACCGCCAAACTTCCTGCCAAATCATATTATTTATTTAGCGAGGGTTGAGAACTACAGTGGTGACAACGCTCTCGACAACGACGACCCCTTGTATTTATTCATTTCAACAAAAACGGGAGAGGGCTTAAAGCAAATCACTCCAAAGGGTTTGAACGTTGTATCATGGACTGCTTCCAGGAATAAGGAAATGATTTTAGTAAAAGTCCAGAACGATAAAAACGGGAACAAAAAGTTTGGTAATGGCGACGAAG
This sequence comes from Flavitalea sp., assembly GCF_035489435.1. Lineage (NCBI taxonomy): Bacteria > Pseudomonadati > Bacteroidota > Chitinophagia > Chitinophagales > Chitinophagaceae > Flavitalea > Flavitalea sp. The sequence goes on along the minus strand of NZ_DATHKG010000092.1, from coordinate 26,235 downwards.
AATTATTCTACAGATTAGATTTAAATACAGACATTTAAAAAATTCATTGTTATCAGGTAAACTTGTAGGGCAGGATCGTAAAAAATTATTAATGCTAAAAAGACATAGCGTTCTGATAGGTACTACAATTGCAATATCACTAATGCTAATTGCAATTAGGGTGTATCCGGGAGGCTCTTTTTCCGACAAAGATTCTATTGGCTTTGACTGGACAAAGAATTTTATCAGCAACCTTTTTGATGCAAAAGCTGTGAATGGTGCAGACAATTCTTCCAGGGTCTGGGCCGATGCCGGAATGATATTCCTTTCTGTCAGTTTCTCAATATTCTTTATTGAATTTTCAAAAAAAATACCATTGAAGGGTGCCGCAAGGGTTATAAAATGCTTTGGAGCCGGCGGGATGCTATTTAGTTTTTTGATAGTAACTCCATTACATAATATGATGGTTTTATTAGCAGGTACGATGTACCTGGTCAGTATATTTTACATAACTGCTTTTATTTTAAAGTCAAGACTTCATTTGCTTAAATTCTTATGCATTATCTGTCTACTTATTTTTTATTATACAATGTTTCTTTACGGTACACATAATCTTGTTTTGTTACCGATCATGCAGAAAGTAACATTTGCCAGTGTGATAATCCTGATTTTGATCCTGGAATATTTTACGAAAAAGGAGGATTTTCAAAATGTCGGAGCAGCGAGGCCAAAGAAATCAATAGACCAATAAGAAAAGTATTATATTCCGAAGCTACGAGAAGAGGCGTTGCGCAACTGACTACATGAAGAGTAATATGCAAAAATTTGTTTTTTATCAAATCATGGGCTATTCCTTAGCCATAGCCCTGGCATTGATATTTACAAGGATAGAAATTTTCGATTTCAAACTGAAAACTGTCATTTACCCATTGGCCTGGATTGCATTTGGAGTGATATTATATAGATCTTCAGTAAAGCTACGTGGAACGAGATCAGCTATAAGGAGGACAGTATTAGGGATAACATTTGCTTTATATGTTTTTGGTACCTTATTCCTCGCACTGAAATTTGCAATGTGTGGCGAAGGATTGACGGATACGAAATATGTCAATCGCGAAGACGATAGACTTTTCCTTGTTTGCAGAATCTACGACTGCTATGAAGAAGTGAGTAAATGTCAATTTATGGAAGTTAAAACATTTGTACTGCACATCAGGTGGGTGACAAAAGTTGACAAAGATCGGGTTGATTTGAGCAAGTGGAAGCGCACAGATAAATATGAATAAGCATTGTCACTAATAATACTGCCCAGGCCGCAATTTTTATCACCATCTCTTACCCGGTTTTCATTTCATTAGTGAACATTCCCAACAGGAAAAAACCCAGCGTCCATTTCCTCCAATGTTTTTCCTTTTGTTTCTTTTATTTTTTTCAAAATAAATCCAAATCCAATAAAACAAATTACGGCATATACATAAAATGTTTTGTCCTGCAACCTGTTGTACAAAACAGGAAATGTAAATGTCAGCACAAAGTAGGCGCCCCATAAACTTAACACTGCAATAGAGATTGCATTTCCCCTCACCTTATTTGGAAAAATCTCCGAGATCAAAACCCAGGTAACCGGTGCCAGCGTTAACGCATAAATACCAATGGCCGCCAATAAAAACCACGAAACAGAAGATGATTTAATCCCCAGCAACTGCGAAATAAATATGTATAGAATTGCCAGCCCGGCAGCGCCGAAAAGCATTAGCGGCTTACGACCTGTTTTATCAACCAGTAACATCGCCAGGACAGTAAACACCAGGTTTACCCCTCCGATAAACACAGTTTGAAGCAGTTGGTCATCTTTTGAAGCGCCGATGCTTTCAAAAATAGTAGCTGTATAATTAAACACTACGTTTATGCCACAGAGTTGTTGAAACACGGCTAAGCCAATCCCGATCATTACTGCAGGCAATACATTCTTTTCAAAAATGGCGCTCATCTTCATTTTAGCTGCATGCTGAAAAGATTTTTGCATTTCTGTAATCGTTGTATTACTAAATGCTGTACCGCCGATTTTCGTGAGTATGTCGGCTGCTTTTCCAGGATTACCATTTTGAGCAAGCCACCTTGGGCTTTCGGGTAGCCATAAAACGCCGAGGAAAAATAATAAGGAAGGTATGGCCCCTAATCCAAACATCCAGCGCCATGCATCTTCGCCACTATTCCGCAGGGAATAGTTGACAAGGTTTGTAATTAAGATCCCCAACACTATCGTTAACTGGTTTATAGCTACCATCCTGCCCCTGAAAGAGGCGGGCGCGATCTCAGCAATATACATGGGCGATAACATGGAAGCCATTCCCACCCCGATGCCCGCCATAAATCTCGCAGCAATAAAAAACTCCCGGTTTGGCGCAAACGCCATAAACAATGATGAAATCCCAAACACCGTAGCTGCTACCAGGAGTCCCGGTTTCCTGCCTTTTTTATCTGCAATTTTCCCCGAGACAAGACAGCCAATCATGGCACCCAATGCCAGGCTAGCCGTTGCAAACCCCTCCCAGTATTCATTAAGATTGAATTTGTCTTTTAAGAAGGGCAGTGCGCCTGAGATAACAGCAAAATCAAATCCAAATAAATATCCACCCAAAGCGGAAATAAAAGAGAGCGCGACGATATAGGTCGTATTGTAAGAAGGGCTACTCGCCATGGTAGAAATCGTTTAGGTTCAGCAAAGCTGAGTCCATTTAAGCGGTAAAAGATAGAGTTTGTCTTGAAAATAATGGATAATCTTATTGCAGGCCCTACAAGGCTTCAACTTTATTTTTTTTCTTACCCCTGTATTTGTTCGGAGAAATGCCGATGATCTTCGTAAACATTCTTGAAAAATAATAAGGATCCTCTATTCCTAACCGATCGGCAATCTCGTTGATACGTAAATCTGTAAACTGCAGGTACTGACAGGCTTTTTGAATTTTCAGATGATTGAAGTATTCGATAATGGAGAACCCGGTACTTTTTTTAAATATGGCGGCGAAATGCGACACAGAGAGATTTACCGCTTCCGCAATTTCCTGCAATGACAATATTTTGTCGAGGTGTTTCTGCAGGTAGTTAATGCATAGTGTGATGCTATCTTTTTTATCATGCTTCGCCAGGTAGTTGTAATTATTGTCAAAGCAGCAGGAGCCCAAAAAATATTGAAGGCTTAAACTGGCATAACAGATATTGTCTGTACTATAACCCCTTTCTACACTGGTATAAATTTCTTCGAATAAATGAAGCCTGTTTTCCTGGAATGAAATAGCTGCTACATGGTCTCCCATTCTTTTCAACATCATATTAATAAACTCCTGGCTACTGGTTCCTTTAAAATGCATCCAGTAAATTGTCCATGGATCGCGTTCTTCTGCACCATATTCATGAGGAGTATTGGCGGGTAATAAAAAAAAGTCACCCGGAGTAATGGTATACGGGTTGCCACCGATTTTAGCCCATCCGTTTCCCTTGACGCAATAAATCAGGATATGCTGGTTTATACCATGATTTCTCTGCCTGTGATGATATTGTGCGTTGGGATAGTAACCTATATCGGTCACATATAACAGTTTTACAACCGGATGCGCGTCACAATGCCGGCTGAGGATCTTCGTTGGGATAACGATGGCCCGCTGACCTTCAAATCCATCCCTCTTTTTTGTGACACGCATAATTGCAATATAATAAAATAGTCCAGTAATTTCATCCGATACTCTATCTACCCAACGATAAAGCCATTTAGATTTGATCATTGAACCCTTCAAAAACCTGGACTATTTTAAAATCAGCAAAAGAAGGAAGCATATGAAAAAAATATTTTCTTTATTCCTGGCGATTTGTTTGATTATCCTTCAGACTGGGTTTATATATGATAATTATGTAAGCGCAGAAAATGTTCAATTAAGAAATGAGCCTGATCATAAAGAGCCAAAAAAAGAGATTGGTTTACAAAAACTATTTTCAAACAATACCGATTCTTCATTAACCTTATGGTATACCCAACCTGCCAGGCAGTGGATGTTACAGGCTTTGCCCATTGGTAACGGAAATGTGGGTGCTATGGTTTTTGGAACCGTCAAAAAAGAGCATCTGCAATTCAATGAAAAAAGTCTTTGGAGCGGAAGGCCTCAAGCAGTAACCAATCCCCTGTATCAGCCCAGGATGGACAAAGTAAAAAAATTGCTTGCATCAGGCAGTATACCGGAAGCCGATTCGCTGCTGAAGGAAGCCGGAGGGTTTCCCCGTGAGCATTTTGGTGCTTTTCAACCTTTTGGTGATTTATATATGGAATTCGATCATGGAGATGAAGCCACGGATTATCGTCGTGATCTTAATTTATCCAAAGCGCTTGCCAGTGTTAATTATCGGATTAACGGGGTGTCTTATCGAAGAGAATATTTTGCCAGTTTTCCTGACCAGGTAGTAGTGATGAGGATTACAGCCGATCAACCCGGCAAGATAAATATGCATGTAACAATGACTACTCGCCAGGCACAAGGAAAGTTGATAGTGAGCAATGGCTTAAAGCTTATAGTAAAAGGAACTATGACGGAAAATAAACTTCAGTATAGTTCGCATGTAAAAATTAACCCGGATGGTGGAACCACCAGTACAACTGCAACGGGAATTGAAATAAAAAAAGCAAATAGTGTTGTACTGTTATTAACTGCAAAAACAAATTACGCGATGAATTGGCCAGGTTGCCTGGGAGACTTTGATCCAGACCAGGTGGCCAGCAATTACATTGAAAAAGCTTCAAAAAAAACATACGAACAATTATTAAATGCTCATTTAAAAGACTATGATAATTTGTTTAATCGCGTGCAATTGAAATTAGACCGGCACGATGACCGTAGATCTTTGCCAACAGATCAGGCACTGATTGCCTACACCAAATCCAACGAGCAGAAAATGCAAGATGGTGGCGATCCGACACTTGAAGCATTGTTGTTTAATTATGGACGTTACCTGATGATCGCGTCTTCACGTAAAGGATCTTTGCCGGCGAATCTCCAGGGAATCTGGAATAATTCTAAAACACCAGCCTGGGACAGCGACTATCATACAGACATAAACCTGGAAATGAATTATTGGATAAATGGTCCTACAAATTTACCAGAGTGTTTCAGCCCATTTACAGACTATGTTGACTTCCTACGCGGGCCCGGTAGAAAAACTGCTAAAGATTATTTTAATGCAAACGGATTTTTCGTCAATATTTATACAAATCCATGGGGTTACGCTGAGCCACGTTGGAGCTGGACAGGGGCAAGTGGATGGCTTTGCCAGAATCTCTACGACCATTTTCTTTTTTCGGGAGATCAGGATTATTTGCGAAACAAAGCATACCCAATTATGAAAGAGGCTTGTTCGCTTTACCTGGATCTATTGGTTCCTTATAAAGACAAGTCCCTGGTTATTGCACCTTCTGTGTCACCCGAAATAAATTTTCGTTTTAGTGATAATAAAACTTATCGGACAAGCGCGGGAGCAGCTATTGACCAACAAATTGTTTACGACCTGTTTGTGAATACCATTGAAGCAGCCCGTATTCTTAAGACTGATCCTAGTCTGATCAATACACTGACGGACCGCTTGAAACGGCTTTCAGCACCGGTGAAGATTGGCAATAACGGGATGCTACAGGAATGGGTGGAAGACTGGCAGGCTGAAGATCTTCAGCATCGTCACATTTCACATCTTTATGCACTTTACCCGGGAAGGATGATAGATCCTATAAAGACTCCTGAATGGACAAAGGCCGCTATGAACTCGCTTACATTACGTGGAGACAATCAAACTGGTTGGGGAACAACATGGCGAATCGCCTGTTATGCTAGGCTTGGTGAAGCTGAAAAGGCCCATACATTTTTCAAAAGTATTATCAGGCATTGCATCGATACAAGTATTGTTTATCGTAATGGAGGTGGAGCTTATGATAACCTGCTCACCTGCCATTCGCCTTTCCAGATCGATGGCAATTTTGGTTATTCGGCCGCGGTTGCAGAAATGTTGCTGCAAAGCCATGTTGGAAACTGGCAACAAGGATACGAGATTCATTTATTACCAGCCTTACCAAAAGCGTGGCCCAATGGTATGGTGAAAGGGCTGATGGCGAGAGGTGGACTCACGGTTGATGTAGAATGGAAAGCCGGAAAACTGGTGAAGGCTATGATTTCATCTGAGCTAGAGAAGACCACAAAAGTCACCTATAAAGGAAAAACTATTGAAATAAAGATAAGTAAAGGGAAACCGTTATCGCTTGATGCTGAGCTTAAAAAATTAAATAGTTAAATCATCTACAGATTTGATTTTTAAACCTGCACAACCAGTAAATTATCCATTACCTGAGTTTTTACATCCCCGCAGTCGTTATAGTTAAGCTTGTAGTAAAATGGAGATCTCCGGATGTTACTATATGTGACTACGCTTATATCTGCCTATTCGCTTTCTTCATTCATTTGTCTGTATAACTATCTGTATTTCAGCAGAACTGGTACCGCAAAGGCATACGAGCCGAACCAGGAACCGCTATCAGTAATATATAATTCCCGGTCTGTCCATTATATTCTTATGGCTTTGAATAAATCTTGCGCCAAATCAACATTCCTGTTTTTCCACAAATACATTTATTTCTATATCAGCATCTTTAGTTTAATCATAGGATAATCCATTAATACAATAAGTTATTCTATCTGTAATTAGTGGAGGGTTAGTAGTTTTGGTATCGTGCAATTGAATCAATAACGCATTAATGCTATATGGAAAAAACGGTGTTAGCCTGGCAGGAGACTATTTTTTTACCGACCTATAATATTGGGAGCCCAGAAAAAAATCCGGTTTTCCTGGAGAAGAGGGTTTACCAGGGCAGCAGTGGTGCCGTGTATCCGCATGCAGTAGTTGAGAAGATTGAAGATGAAAAAACCGATAAAGCTTACAAGGCTGTGTTTTTGGAAAATGATTTTTTGAAGATCATTATCCTGCCTGAACTGGGCGGTCGCGTATACCGCGCTTATGATAAAATCAGGAACCGTGATTTTGTTTATTATAACCAGGTGATAAAACCAGCACTAGTGGGTTTAACCGGTCCCTGGATCAGCGGCGGCATTGAATTCAACTGGCCACAGCATCATCGTCCATCTACTTTTTTACCGGTTGATTTTACAATCAAAGAAAATGCAAACGGCAGTAAAACGATCTGGATAAATGAAGTGGAGATTATGTTCCGCACCAAATGCCAGGCCGGCTTTACATTGTATCCCGATAAAGCTTACCTGGAAATTACAGGCAAACTCTTTAACCGTTCATTATTGCCACAAACATTTTTGTGGTGGGCCAATCCGGCAGTGAAGGTGAATGATCATTACCAATCGGTTTTTCCACCTGATGTACATGCAGTATTTGATCACGGGAAAAGGGATGTATCGGATTTTCCGGTGGCAACAGGTACTTACTATAAAGTAGACTATTCGCCAGGTACAGATATTTCATTGTACAAAAATATACCTGTACCTACTTCTTATATGGCCATTAAATCTGATTATGATTTTGTTGGTGGATATGAACATGATACCCGTTCAGGAATTCTGCATGTGGCAAATCATCACATATCGCCAGGGAAAAAGCAATGGACCTGGGGCAATGGCGATTTTGGCCAATCCTGGGACAGGAATCTCACCGATAAAGACGGGCCCTATATTGAATTAATGACCGGCATTTTTACAGACAATCAACCGGATTTTTCATGGTTGCAACCAAACGAGGAAAAGACATTCGAACAATATTTTATGCCTTATTATAAGGTAGGCATGGTAAAGAATGCTACCAAAGAGGCCATGATCAATGTAGAAATAAAAGAGAAAACCATTTCGATCATTGTTTATGCTACTGCTGCTTATCCAAACAGTGACATCAATATTTATAATAAAGGCGAATTACTAACTGTTTTCCAGGCAAGTCTTTCTCCTTCAGAAATATTCGAAGATAAATTTGAAATACCAGGTGAGTTTCAGGTACACGATCTGAAAATTGCAGTTGTGAATGAGGATGGAAAATCTTTGGTTGATTATGAGTTTGGTAAAACAGAACAAAAGGAAATTCCACAACCTGCAACCCCTGCCAAACATCCTTCAGCAATACAAAGCATCGAAGAGTTGTACCTGAACGGGCTGCATATTGAACAATACCGGCACGCTACCTACCAGGCTTCTGATTACTATGAAGAAGCTTTAAGACGGGAGCCAAACGATAGCAGGTGTAATAATGCTATGGGATTAATATCCTTACGTTATGGGCAGTTTGCAAAGGCTGAGAAATATTTCCTATCAGCCATCAAAACAATCACGTCGCGTAATCCAAATCCTTACGATGGTGAATCATACTATAACCTGGGGATAAGCCTGCAATTACAAGGAATGTTAAAGCATGCATATGATGCTTTCTACAAAGCGACCTGGAATGACGCATGGCAACACAGTAGTTTTTTACAGTTGGCCAAAATAGATACGCTGAATCATCGCTACGATGAGGCCCTGAATCTGGTAGAAAAATCATTGGTGAGGAACTATCACAGCCATTCAGCCCGGCATTTAAAAACTATAATTCTAAGAAAATTAAATAGAATTTCCGAGGCTTTTGATTGTATCACCGATTCATTGGAGATCGATCTTTTCAATTTCGGGTGCAGCTTTGAACGTTATTTAATACTGGTCGAAAAAAAAGACCTAATAACCGCGGAACAGCAGTTGAAAGCTATCCGGGTATCAATGAGAAGCGAGGCAAATAACTATTTAGAATACGCTTTTGATTATGCCAGTGCCGGATGTTATTCCGAAGCCATTGTTTTATTGAAATTATATACGCAAGGGGTCGCGGAGGCAAACCCGATGGCATATTACTGCATGAGTTATTTTTCTGAAAAAATGGGTGAAGAGTTGACAGCCCGGGAATTTACACAGAAGGGATTTGCCTGTAAACCCGATTATTGTTTTCCTAATAAGCTGGAAGAAATAGTTGTGCTGCAATATGCCATTGACGCCAATCCTTCTGATAGTAAAGCACTTTATTATTTAGGCAATTTATGGTTTGGCATGAGGCAGTATACTGAGGCAATTGAATGTTTTGAAAAAAGTATTGCATTAGATGCATCATTTCCTACTGCATACCGCAACCTTGCCCTGCTGTATTATAATAAGAAGCAGGATCCGGCGAAGGCGCTGAAAGCAATGGAAACAGCATTCCAGCTGGATAAAAATGATGCGAGGGTTTTGATGGAGCTGGATCAGCTATACAAAAGACTGAACTATCCGATTCAAAAACGATTAAAAATACTAAACAAAAATTCTGCACTTGTAACATACAGGGATGATCTATACCTCGAAAAAATAACGCTGGAAAACAGTTTAGGTAATTATCCTGATGCCAAAGAAATGCTGGAGGCAAGGATATTTCATCCCTGGGAAGGTGGTGAAGGAAAAGTAATTGAACAGTTCCTCGTATGCCATGTGGAGCTAGCGAAGCAAGCTATACTGGACGGGCAATTTGAAACCGCTATTTATTTATTGGAAGCCACAGAACAATATCCGCAAAATTTAGGTGAAGGAAGATTAGAAGGAAAGCAGGAAAACGATATTTATTTCCTGAAAGGATGTATATATCAAGGTATGGGAATGAAGGTGCAGGCGAATGAAATGTTTAACAGGGCGACCAACGGTATTAGTGAACCAATGCAGGCAATTTTTTATAACGATCCCCAACCTGATAAAATATTTTACCAGGGCCTGGCCTGGTTAAAATTGAACAATGCAGAAAAAGCATCACAGATTTTTAACCGCCTGGTTGAATTTGCAAATGAGCATTTCAACGACGAAATTAAAATTGACTATTTCGCTGTTTCACTCCCCGATTTGCTGGTATTCGATACTGATTTAAATGAAAAGAACAAAAATCATTGCCGGTATCTGCAAGGTCTCGGTGAATTGGGTTTGGAAAACTTTGCGGCTTGTGCCAGGCATTTGAATGAGGTGTTGCAACATGACAGTAGCCACACAGGTGCCATTATTCATTTGAACATGATTGATTTTTTAATAAGGCAAAAGGATATGATGTCAAACATTCCTTATTCAAAATAAAACGGGGAGAACAATCAAAACAGGGAAAATCTTGTAAGGATCAAAATAAAAAGTATTCAACCGAAACTCTCACATAAACAATTTTAAAACCTAAACTCACAACATGAAAAAGATTGCTTGTCGGATTTCCAGGTGGCAGATCCTGCCTCTAAATCCACGGGTGCTGATATTTACTGTCTTTGCCATGACGGTATTATCGATGACATTTAATGACCTGAATGCCCAGCAGGTAAATCCCCCCATAAAAGGAAAAGTAATCGATGAGGCAGGGAAACCTTTGCAGGGAGTTACCGTAAAAGTAAAAGGTGATAAAGCTGTAGTTACTACTAATGAGCTCGGTGAATTCAATATCAGCTTGCCTGAAAAAGGAAATAAAATACTTGAAATTTCCTATGTAGGCATGGAGCCGCAGGAAGTGAAAGCCGGTGATCAGCAAAACCTTATTGTTTCGCTTGCACCTGCTTCCGGTGGGGAACAGGAAGTAGTGGTTGTGGGCTATGGTACTCAAAGGAAGCAGGCAGTAACCGGGGCAGTAGTACAAGCTGATCTGAAAACATATGAAAAAGTTCCTGTCAATAATATTATGGAAACCCTGAAGGGTACGGTTGCAGGATTGAATGTTGGAGAAGCAAACACTGCTGGTGGTGTACCGGGTTTTACAATAAGAGGAACAAATACTATTGCTGCTTCCACTGCTCCGCTGATTGTTTTGGATGGAGTTATTTTCAGTGGCTCAATGGCTGATATTGCTCCATCGGATATAGAAAGTGTAACGGTGTTGAAGGATGCAAGTGCAGCTGCTGTGTTTGGTTCCCGTTCTGCCAATGGAGTTATTTTAATAGAATCTAAAAAGGGAAAAAGTGTAAATGGTAAACCTAAATTTGAAATAAACGCAAATTACAGTAGCATCAACGAGCTGCAGCGTTTAAAGGTTTATGACGCCAAGGGCTACATGCAACATTTGTACGATGTCTTAATTGATAATGGTACAAATCTGACTTTCGACCAGACCCCCAATTTTCTGCAAACTATTGAAAAAGAAAATTACAATGCTACTCCCGATCATGCACCTACTTTAGCCGATCCCTATGGCCCGTTTCGCCGCACAGGAAGCAACCTCAATGCCACGGTAAGTGTTTCACAAAGAACTGATAAAATGAATTATTATTTATCAGGAAGCATGGTAGATCAAAAAGGAGTAATTATCAATGATGATTTTAAACACTACTCACTGAGATTAAACTTAGAATCAAAAGTTACCAGCTGGCTAACACTGGGTGTCCGGTCTTACTACAGCTACAGGGATTATCCTGGTGATAGAATATATGGTGCAGGCGCCGGATCAAGTAGCCCGGCCTTATTTAGTCCATATGCCAGTTTATACAATGCTGACGGCAGTTACAATATGTATCCGCAAACAACTACCTCAATGGTGAATCCATTTTTAGTTCTTGCAACGGAAGCATATAACCGCACTAATAACTTAAACGGCATATTAACAGGCACCATCAGAGTTCCCTGGGTAAAGGGGCTAACCTATACGGCCAATTATTCCAAGACTTTGAATTCAAGTGAGACGGGTTCATTTTATGCGAAAAATACTTATTTGGGCCAGGCTCCAAAAGGTTCAGGTTCCAGGAATTATTCAAGGTTAACAGCTACATTATTTGATAACATCATCAAGTATAACCGAACTTTTGCGGGTGTACATAATGTAGATCTGACCTTATTACATTCAAATCAAAAGAACGAAACCTATGGACAGGGCGCATCAGCTACAGGCTTTGATAATGATCAGCTAGGTACCAATCGTTTATCTGCAGGTGCCATCCAGGCGGTTTCTACTTCTGCAGCTGAAAATGAAAGTGTCGGTCAAATGGCAAGGCTTACTTACACTTATAACGACAAATATTCATTAACCGGAACTGTTCGTCGTGATGGTTATTCAGCTTTTTCAGCGAATCACAAATACGGCAATTTTTCTTCTTTGGGTGCTAACTGGAATATTACCAAAGAAAAATTTATGGAGAACTTGAAGTTTTTTAATTTCCTTGCATTGAGGGCTTCTTATGGTACCAATGGAAACCAGTCGATCACTCCTTATAGTACACTGTCCAGGATCTCTAATGGCTATTATTTCTACCAGGGAGATGCCAATTACACGTATACACAATCTATCTCTACACTTGGAAATGAGGATTTGGTTTGGGAATCAACTACCGGTTTAAATTTTGGGCTTGATTTCGAAATTCTTAATAAAAGAATTTCAGGTTCAATAGATGCTTATTCTACAAAAACAAACAACCTCGCATTTACGCTCAGCTTACCAGGCGCATCAGGGTTTACAACCATTACAGCTAATGCCGGTGAAATAGCCAATAAGGGAATTGAACTGAACCTGAGATCAATTAATATTCAAACTCCATCATTCAGCTGGAGATCAGAGGCAGCCTTCTCGCTAAATAGAAACAAGGTGAATCATTTATTGGGTGACAGAGATGGCAACGGTATCGAAGATGATATTGTATCTTCTAATTTATTTATTGGAAAATCTTTGACTTCAGTTTATAACTACCAGGTAACAGGTATGTGGCAACAGGGAGATAAAGACAATGGTTCCATTATGGCCGGCTTCCAGCCAGGGACTTATAAATTACTCGATGTAAATAATAATGGTAAAATAACTTCTGATTCAGATAGAGTGTTTTTAGGCAATACCAATGCAAATTTTCGCTGGAGTTTTACCAACACATTTACTTATAAAGGACTCTCGTTATTGGTTTATGTAAACTCTATCTGGGGTGGTAATGGTTGGTTTATTAATGGTGGAAATACTCCCTGGAACGATGGCTACACCAACAGGGGTGATCTGAACCACCCGGTATTTGATTATTGGACTCCAACCAATACCAACGCAGAGTTTCCCCGCTTAAGTTATGTTAATAAAGCCACGGTACGGGCCCCGAAATATTATGACAGGAGTTTTATCCGTCTTCAAAAAGTAGCGTTGAGTTATGAAGTGACAAAATATGTGAAAAAATATGGGATCAATGGCTTAAATGTTTCCATTAGCGGGGACAATTTAGCCACCTATGCTCCGCATTGGATTGGCCTGGATGCGGCAACGGGTAGTGGACTTACAATGACTTCTATTCCTTCGCTCAGAACCTATTCGATGAGCCTTAATTTTAATTTTTAAGCAAATTGTTTATGAAAAAAATACTCATTCTCTTAATCATGTTTGTAACAGTTGTTACAAGTTCATGTAATAAAGATCTAACCGAAGTTCCGCTGGATTTTTATACTCCTGAAAATTCGTTTAATAATAAAGAACAATTCGAGTCGGCTTTGGCTGGAATTTACCTGGGTTTCAGAACGGATATGTATAATACCACTGATGCCTTTTCAAACTTCGACATGCTTGGCCTGGACCTGGACCTGGCCGATGTTGTATCGAATACTGCAGCAGCAAAGCAGCAATATTTCGGATGGAATACAATGAACGCTGACAATGGATTTGCCAGCAAATGGTGGACACGTTTTTACAGGTATATATCACAGGCGAATACAATTATTGACAGGGCGGAGCTGCCGGCAGCTATATGGTCAACTCCTGCTGACAAAAATGCTATTGTTGGAGAAGCCAGGTTTCTTCGCGCTTTTTCTTATCATTTCTTAGCCAATATGTGGGGCGGAGTTCCATTGGTACTGGAAGAATCAACAACAACTAAATTTGATTATGTAAGAGCCACCCAGGAAGAAGTGTACCAGCAATGCAAACAGGATTTAGAGTTTGCGGTACAATATATGCCTAACGTTGATCTGTTAAAGGGTGGGAGGGCACCACGTGAAGCAGCTTATCATTTATTATCGGAAATTAATATTTCTCTAAAGGACTATGCGGGAGCTATAAATGCTTCGACGGCAGTTATCGGGGGTGGAAAATGCAACCTGATGACCGCAAGGTTTGGAGTACTTAGAACTTTTACTTTTTCCGGGTACGACTACCTCGGTCCGCTCTTGCCCTGGGGTGATGTATACTGGGATTTATTCCAGGAAGGTAATATGAATTGGAAAGAAGGGAATAAAGAAGCGATCTGGAATATTTCCCAGGATGTTGCTATAAAAGGTGGTAACAATATTGACGTGAATTCAGCCGGAGGTTTGTTTGTAATGGACAGATGGTGGGGTCCCATTCCATGGCAGGCAAAAGATAAAAATGGAGTATCAAACTGGTTGATGGATACCTTGGCAGGCCGGCCTGTTGGATCTTTGATCGCTTCAGGTTATTCGGATACAACTATCTGGAATTTTAAAAATGATTTCACAAAAGACGTTCGTAATTCTGAATACAATATTCAACGTAATTTCTATTTTACAAATCCTGCCAGTGCATATTACGGCCAGATTATTACTAAATCAAACGTGGATGCATCAACGCTGGCAATTTGGGCGCCAAGAATTTCGCCTCATTTCAAGAAATTTATCAGGCCTGTACCTTTAGGCCTGGCAACCGATGCCAGCAGTAAAAGAAAGAATGACAATGGTAGAAACTGGAAAGATTGGTATATCATGCGTTTGGCTGAAACCTATTTGCTGAGGGCAGAAGCAAATATGTTGAAAGGTGATTTAACTGCAGCAGCTTCAGATATTAATGTGGTTAGGGCCAGAGCGCAGGCAACTCCTGTAACCGCGGCAGATGTTAACATGGACCTGATCTTAGCAGAAAGGGCCCGGGAATTATATGGTGAAGAATTCAGATTAAATACACTCATGAGAACCGGAAAATTGGTTGAGTACCTGAATAAATATAATGGGTATCTAAAAGACAATAACCTGGTTGCACCGGCTTATGTGAGTAAACTTCCTATCCCCAGAAAAGAAATTGAATCGAATACAGGAGATATTATGACCCAGAATCCGGGGTATTGATTTGCAGTTGGTGTTTTAGCTAAATGCCTGTTCTGAAGAGGGCAGGCGTTTTTTCTCTTTGATTTTCGGATTATTCTTAATCATACGCTCTTCCCCGGAAATAAACCATATATAATATCAAATGCAAAAAAGATTAGTCTTTCTTTTACTTTCCCCGTTTTTACTTTCCAATATCTTTGGTCAGCAACAGCATAACATCTATATATCTACTACAGGAAGTGATGCTAATGTTGGCTCTATTAACAAACCACTTGCCACGCTTGAAAAAGCAAGGAAGCATATAAGAAACCTTAAGGATAAAAATAAAAATTCCGGAACTATCACCGTTTATCTCCGAGGTGGAGAATATTTCCTGGACTCCACTTTTGTGTTATACCCGGAGGATTCCGGTAACCACGGTAACAGCATTATTTATTCCTCCTATCCCGGGGAGAAGGCAGTACTTATTGGGGGAAGACAAATCAAAGGCTGGAAGACGCTGAATGAAAGTCCCGAAATAAGTACTGCAGCGCGGGATAAAATATGGGTTGCCGATGTGCCCGGGGGATGGCTTTTCCATTACTTGTTTGTCGATGGTAAGCTTGCGATCCGGTCCCAATCAGATCATCGTTTTTGGAGGCAATGGAATAAGGATCACAAACCTGGAAAGCCAGATTCCAACGGGCAGCTGATATCGTTTAGCGACAAACAGCAATTAAAATACTTGCCTTCAAATGGTGACGCAGAAATGGTTTGCATTATGGCGCAGTATGGGGTTATGGGAAATGGTGTTATAAGCGATGTTGATACGGCCAAGGGAACGCTTCGATGGAACAGCCACCAGGTTAATATCACCGGATCAAGGGATAGTCATGAACGAGGTTATCGTTTTGAAAATGCATTGTGTATGATTGATCGGCCAGGTGAATGGGCTGTGAATTCAAAAGCCGGTAAGCTGTATTATTTTCCGAAGGAAAACGAGGATATAAATTCAATCCGGGTTATTGCGCCCCGACTCTACGAATTAATCCGGCTGCAAGGTGATGAAAACAGCCAACGTTATGTGCAATATATCGAACTGAGAAATCTTGAATTAAGATATACGGATCGTTTGCCGGAAGATCAATGGCTGTATACCACCCTCATGCGTCAATGGGAAAATATTGATGCTGCTATTTTTTTGACCGGCACCATGAATTGTTCCATCACTGGTAATAAGATATTATATAGCGGTGCATATGGTATTACACTAAATCATTTCAATCAACAAAATTCAATTAATGGTAATGAAATTGGATTTACCGGTAGTGGTGGAATATTCTTAGAAGGATATGGCCCCGGAACAATGGATGTTAATAAATTCAACACCATCACTGCCAATTATATACATGATCATGGGCTTGGAAATTACTGGCACTCACCCAGTATACAGATATATCAAAGCGGTAATAACACTATTTCTTATAATTTATTACAGCGTTCGGCTTATAGCGCAATTTCTACTGTGGGAATTGATCCCGGAAGAATGAGCGATTCAACATTTTATACACCTGGCAATTTTGAAGGGCAGGTGCAGAAATGGAATATGGCTCAAATCCGGTTCGAAGACTTTGATCCCGGAATAAGAGAAGGATTGAGAAATGGCAATTTCAAATTTGACCGGGAAACCATGAAGCCATACCTGCATTCTAACAACAATTCGATTACTTATAATATTATTTCGGAACCACACAGTTTATTAAATGAAGGTGGGGCCATTTATGAATGGTGTTCCGGAAAAGGTAACCTATGGAAAAATAATGTCATCTTCAAATCAAGAGGCATGCCAGGTTCATCAGTGCTTGCTCTTGATGATTTAGCCGAATATACCACAGTTGAAAATAATTGTTTTTGGGTAGAGGGAACTATATTGAATGGCGTGGGTTCAAGAAAAACGGAAAGAGGAAATATAATAAGCAATAACTATCGTGTTAACTATAAAACACGGTTTGCAGCAACAGCTTCCCTGGACAAAATCGGTGTATGGTGGATGAACGAACCGGGCCGGGAAAAAATGGACGAGCTGGTTAAAATCATAACGAACAATGTTCGCAAAAAAGGTGGTTGGCCCGGGAATTCAGGCATCGGGATACCAGGGATTGGAGAAGAGATTACTAAATATGGGGAGTCAGACGATCTGCCAAAAGACTCACATGTTACAATTGAAGAGAAATAATTTACAAGCAGCTACTATAACCAATTTGAAGGTATAATAATGAAAAACAAGAAAACAAATATCATATTCCTTTTTCTTCTCCTGCTTTCATTTTCAGGACAATCACAAACTGCAAAACAAATATTTATTTCGCCTTCAGGAAATGATAAAGGACGAGGCACCATTGACAAACCATTTGCCACTTTGGAAAAAGCGCGCAATGCCGTTAGAAAGATCGTGCAAAAAGAAAAGAATATTTCTATTACCGTTTATTTAAGGGCAGGAAATTATTCATTAAAAAATAGCGTGGTATTTGACAGCCTCGATGCCGGATCAAAAGAACACCCTGTTATTTATTCCGCTTATAATGATGAACCGGTTTTTATATCCGGGGGTATTTCCATACCTGTTAAATATGCAAAACCGGTAACGAATAAGGCCGTTTTAGAACGGTTTCCATCAGCAGCAGCCAACAGGATATTGGAGGTCGATTTAAAGAAGGCCGGCATTACCAATTTTGGTACCATGACACCACATGGTTTTGCCAGACCTTATCAACCAGCCCCGATGGAACTGTTTTGTAATAAAAAAGCCATGCGTTTATCCCGGTATCCCAATGATACTTTAATTCCTATCGGTAAAGTTTTAGATAAGGGTTCAATACCCCGGGATGGAGATTTTTCGCATCGTGGTGGAAAATTCCAATTTTCAACGGATCAACCCAACCGTTGGACAAAAGCAAAAGACATCTGGATCTCCGGATTTTTTCGTTACGGGTATGCTGACGATGCTGTGCAGATCGCAGACCTTGACCTGAAAAATAAAGTGATTACTACCAAACAGGAAACTATGTACGGATTTGCCAGCGGTGCCAATTTTCAACGCTGGTTCGCCTACAATTTAATGGAGGAGATTGATTTACCTGGCGAATATTATATCGATAGAGCTGCGGCTGTATTGTATTTCTACCCGTTACAGGAGGATTTGAAAACGATTGAATTGTCGATGATGGAAGAACCCCTGATACAATTAAAGAATGCATCATTCATTCAATTTACTAAGTTAAATTTCGAGTGTTCAAGGGGAATGGGTGTATATATTGAAAAAGGAAAGGAAAATAAAATTGATCACTGCCTTTTTAGAAACCTTGGCATTCTCGGCGTTTGTATTGGAAAAGGAATTGAGCCTTTCACAGAATTAACACATGAGGGAGATGGGCAACCAGCATCGGGCCGGCTGGGCAGTTTATCGAATCACCTGTATAAAAATACCACCTATGATCGTGAGGCAGGAACTGGCCATATTGTTTCCAATTGTGAAATTTATAATACGGGAGCAGGTGGTGTTAGTTTAGGTGGAGGAAATCGTTTAACCCTCGAAAGAGGAAATAACCAGGTAGTTAATTGCCGCATTCATGATTTTACCCGTTTGGATCGTTCTTATAAATCGGGTGTGAATATTGACGGAGTGGGCAACCATATCCGTAATAGTGAAATTTATAATTGTCCCGGAAGCGCCATTGCACTACATGGTAATGATCATGTTATAGAATATAATTCAATTCATCATGCGGTAACAGATGGCGACGATATGGGATCTATTTATTATGGAAGGGATCCCAGTGAACAAGGTAATAAAGTACAGTATAATTTCTTCCACCATATTGGCAATGACCACGGGCTTATTGTAGCTGTGTATCATGATGATGGCGCCTGTGGTATGACGGTAACCGGCAATATCTTTTATCTCGCGGGTTCCAGGAACATCCTGGTGGGTGGGGGAAGTGACAACGTGTATAGAAATAACATATTTATCGAGGCGCCAATGGCGTTTCATCTTGATAATCGTTTGATGGGTTGGGCTAAATCCAGCCTTGACAAAAAAGGCATTTTTCAAAAACGTCTCGAGGCAGTAAACTATAAACAAGCTCCTTATTTGACTGCATATCCCAAACTCAGTAATTATTTCGAAGACAACCCGGCATTACCAAAAAGAAATTTTATTGAAAATAATGTATTTATCAATGTGGATTTGGTTCACAACGGCAGTGCCGGCTGGTCTTATTTCGGTAGAAATTATATAGCCGATGGGGATCCCGGTTTTGAAAATTACAAGGAGATGAATTTCCAGCTAAAGCCATCATCAAAAATATTCAAAATCCTGCCTGATTTCAAAGCAACAACTTTCAGCAAAATTGGAGTTCAGGCTCAATAGTAAAATGATAAATAGTCAGCATCAAAAATTTAAAGCCTGGTGAAAAGAATAGGTTTATTTTTTTTATTCTTCATCGTCAGCACCGGGCTACTTAATGCTCAAAAAAAAGCATTAAGCGACTATGATTTAATATGGCTGACACCTGGCCTGAACTCCCAGGGATCTATGCCTTTAGGCAATGGAGATATTGGTGTGAACCAATGGGTGGAAGAGAATGGCGATTTTGTTTTTTATATTTCAAAAACAGATGCATGGAGTGAAAACGGGCATTTGCTGAAATTGGGATTAATAAGGATCTCCCTGTTTTCAAATCATTTAAATGGCAAATCATTCAATCAAAAACTTGAATTGGAAAAAGGGGTGATCATTGCAAATTATGGAGACGCCCGGATCAGGCTTTGGGTGGATGCTAATCACCCCACTATTCAAGTTGATATTGACAGTAAAACACCTTTAAAAGCAAAAGTAAGTTTCGAAACCTGGAGAAAGGAACGCAAACTTGTTAAAGGAACAGAAACAAGTGGAATTTACGGTGTGAGTGATGTGGATAAAAGCATGAGTTTTATAAATCCTATTTACACTGAAGCCGATACCGTAATATCTAATAATAACAACAATATTATCAGTTGCCATCATAACAGCTACTCTCAATGGAAAGCAAACCTGGAGTTACAGGCGCTGGATGAAATGGCAAAAATCAATGCTGACCCGCTTTTAGACCTTAACTATGGAGTTTGTATTGAAGCGGATGGCTTTGTAAGTTCCTCTGATACATCCCTGCTCAGCAAATCATCATCAACTCATTTCCAGGTAAATGTTTATCCGTTTACCCAAACAGGATCGATCGCTGACTGGAAAGAATCGGTAGTCAAAAAAAAGGAAGACGTAAAAAAACTTTCTTCTCAAAAAAGGCAAAAAGCACATTATCAATGGTGGGAAAAATTCTGGAATAGAAATTACATTTTTATCACCTCCAAAGATGCGGCTGCCCGCCATGAGGCAGAAATGGTTACGCAGGGTTATATACTTCAGCATTTTATGAATACGTGTGCTGGTCGCGGCAACTTTCCTATAAAATTCAATGGCTCTATTTTCACGGTTGACACTTACAACAGGAAAGGTTCCGGGGAGGGCCTTGATGCAGATTTTAGAAGATGGGGCGGTCCCTATTGGTGGCAAAATACACGTTTGATATATTGGTCAATGCTTATCTCTGGTGATTTTGAGATGATGAAGCCGTTGTTTAAGATGTATATGGATGCATTGCCATTGCGCCAGGCTGCAACAAAAAAATATTATAATCATGAAGGTGCTTTTTTTCCTGAAACAATGAATTTCTGGGGCGCTTTTACAAATACCAACTATGGAATAAACAGGGATAACCTTGCCCACGGAGAAGTAACTAATAGGTATATCAGGTATTATTGGCAAGGCAGTCTCGAACTTTCTTTGATGATGCTTGACTATTACTCCTTTACAAACGACAAGGAATTTGCAAAAAATACGCTCGTCCCATTTGTATCCGAAATACTTATTTTTTTTTATCATCATTGGAAACGGGGTGAAGATAAAAAAATCCTTTTCTCACCTGCAATGTCATTGGAAACATTTCATACTGCCGTAAACCCATTACCAGAGATTGTAGGAATAAGAAAAGTTGCGGAGAAAATGCTTGCATTGCCAGGAGCTTTTACTTCATCACAACAAACTGAGCTATGGAAAAATTTGATACAGGATCTGCCGGCGATTCCACAACGGGTAATAAATGGCGATACACTGCTGGCACCGGCACAAACATACAGTGATATAAATAACAAGGAAAACCCTGAGTTGTATGCTGTGTTCCCTTACAGAACGTTTGGTATTGGTAAACCGGGTATGGATGTAGCTTTGAATACTTTTGAAAAGCGAACGCATAAAGACAATGGTGGATGGATACAAAATTCTATCCAGGCTGCTTATCTCGGCTTAGCAGACAGCAGCAAAAAAATGATTGTGGAAAGTTTTTCTACCTGGGACAAAAATTTCCGCTTCCCTGCTTTCTGGGGACCTAATTATGATTGGACTCCTGACCAGGACCATGGCTGCGTGGCAATGAACGCGCTTCAACGAATGATCATCCAGTATGAAGATAACGAGGTGAGATTATTACCGGCCTGGCCAAAAGAATGGGATTTAAGTTTTAAGGTCAGCGGACCCAATAAAACAATTTTCAGCGGAACTATTGAAGAGGGAAGGATAACTACCCTGAAAGTAAGTGGCAGAAAAAGAGTAGACATTATCAAGTAGAAATGATTGAAATAAACAGACAAATGGATAAAATTATAAGCTGCCTCTGTGTAAAAAGATCTGTTTTATATTTATTGCTATTATCCTTTTTAATACATCATACACTTTATTCACAGGATAAATTTGCAGACATTGCCACACGTAAGTATGATACCAGGCTCCAGTTCCTGGTAGAACCGCAACCTCAGGTATTGCCACAAATCAGTTTGCCCGTTTCTAATAACCCGGCTGCCGCCTTTAAAGAAATTAAGCCGATTTCTACCGCGCAGGAACTCTATGCTGAGCTGGCAAAAGTCAAAAAAAAGTATGAGCCGTTTATGCAGAACCTGGCTCCCTTACCCTTAGTTACAAGAAAAAAAATTCCATTAACTTCTTTTAACTGGCGTATTGAAACGCCGGAAGATCTTGCTGATTTTTCTTCAACATTAAAAGGAGAAGGTAAATGGGATAAAGTAAATATTCCTCATTTCGGTCCGCCACTTGGCCGTGCTGTTACTTATTATTTTAAAGAATTAGTGTTAACAAAAGAAGATTTTTCAAAAGGTGCCTTGTTTATCTGCTTTAAAGCGGTGGATTACAAAGCCTCCGTATTTGTCAATGGCCGCTTTTGCGGTTCTCATGAAGGCTTTTTTGCCCCATTCGAATTTGACATTTCAAAAATAGCCCACGATGGAAATAATGCTATCCTTGTTAAAGTAGAAAACGATTTTACAACAACCGGTGGTAAGGATGATAAGGGCAATGCTGTAATAGGCGATAAAATATATGCGATGAGCGGTTTGGGTTATGATGACCCGGATTATGGCTGGCATACCTGCCCCGGCGGAATGGGTATTTACCAGGATTGTTATATTGAATCGAGGTCACCACTGCATATCAATGATATTTTTATCCGCCCCCTGTTGGAGAAATCAACAGCTGAGGCCTGGATAGAAATAAATAATTTTGAGCCATACCCGGTTGATGCCAGCTTAAGAATTTCGGTATACGGTCAAAATTTTTCGGAAACAGTGGTGGAGAACATGGAATACATTCCTTCAACTACCTATATACCTGGTGTAGGAGATCTTGCCAAACCTTCAGACTGGGAAAAAACAAGATTGAAAATGGGTTATGGAGCCAATTATTTGCGCATACCCATAAACATGAAATCATACCGCTTGTGGGATCCTGCTACACCCTGGCTTTACCAACTGCAGGTAAAAGTATACGATGCCAAAGGGAATCTTACCGATACCCGGGTGCAACAATTTGGCATGCGAAGTTTTACCATGGATACGGTGAATACGCCAAAAGGAAAAATGTACCTGAACGGCAAAATGATTCGTTTGCGCGGAGCCAACAGTATGGGCTTTGAACAACGCTCGGTTTTTAATAAAAACTGGAATCAGCTAACCGATGATTTGTTACTTGCCAAGCTTTGCAATCTTAATTATTTGCGCTTTACCCAAAGGCCGCTTCAACCTGAAGTATATGATTATTGTGATAAACTTGGTCTTCTCAATCAAACAGACCTTCCGCTTTTTGGAGCTCTTCGCCGTAACCAGTTTGTTGAAGCTGTTAAACAGGTGGAAGAGATGGAACGCCTGGTCCGCAATCATCCATCTACCATTCTCATTACCTATATCAATGAAAGATTTCCTAACGCTGAGGGTAACCCGCAGCGTAGTTTGAACACTGCAGAAGAATATTACCGGTTGTTTTCGGCCCTGGATCAGGCTGTATTACTGAACAACCCTGATCGGGTAATAAAAGCCGGTGATGGTGATTATGATCCGCCTTCACCAGGACTTCCGGATAATCATTGTTATAATACCTGGTATAATGGTCACGGACTTTCACTCGGAAAAATGTACAAGGGATATTGGCAACCGGTAAAACCCGGATGGGTATATGCCTGCGGCGAGTTTGGTGCTGAAGGACTTGATCCAATCAATGTGATGAAGAAATATTATCCGTCATCATGGTTGCCGAAAAATAAAGAAGAAGATCTTACATGGACAGCTAACCGGATATCGATGTCTCAGACACATCGTTTTCATTATATGTGGTATAACCCCCAAAATAGCTTGGATGGTTGGATTAATGCGAGCCAGGATTACCAGGCCTGGGCCATGAAATTTGTAGCTGAAAGTTTTCGTCGCGATAACAGGATGGTTTCATTCGCCGTTCACCTTTTTATTGATGCCTGGCCTGCGGGCTGGATGAAGGCTATCATCGATGTTGATCGTCAACCCAAGAAAGCTTTTTTTACCTATCGCAATGCCCTGGAACCGCTGATGGTCTCTATTCGCAGCGACCGCAATAAGTTTTTTGCCGGTGAAAAAACTGCTTTTGAAACCTGGGTTTGCAATGATCTCAATACAATGCTTCCAGGCTATCATCTGAAATATCAGGTCGAAAAAGAAGGGAAGATAGTGTGGGCCAACCAGGTGGCAGCAGATATCCCGGTTAACAGTTCACAGTTCCAGGGTTTTATTCAATACCAGGCTCCTGGGGTGAGTAACCGAACATTGTACAAGCTGCGCCTGGCGCTGGTTAACGAAAAAGATGAAAGTGTTTATCAGAATGAGTTTGAATTTGAAGTGTTTCCTCAACCAGCTACCCCAAAGAAAAATGTTTACATTGTAGGTGAAGCCAATGGAAAGGCAGCTGAACTGGCCAGGCAATCGGGTTATGGGATCACATCATCAGGTGAAACCGCCAGTGCAATTTTAATTGATGATTTTGAAAAATATAAAGCTATTGAATCAACAATAAATGATTGGGTGAAGGCGGGTAAATCTGCGGTGTTTATTGAACTTCCCGCGCAACAATATTCAATCGCCAGTACTGCAATTTCTATTGAGAAAAATAGCATGGGAGATTATTATTTTGCTTCATCGGTTACAGGACATAATCTCGTAAAAAATAATCGTCCATTTGATTTTCAGAATTGGTACAGTCGAAAAACAGATTGCATAGAACCCATTCTTTCTTATACCATGTCGGCTGCTGGCTGGAGTTCTATTTTGTCGAGTGGCAATTCAAATTGGTTGGGAGATAAGGGAAAGGTGATGGCAGCGGGAGAATTAAAATACGGCAAAGGTGTTTTCAGGATCTGCGAATTGCAATTGGTGGATCGCGTAAATGATAACCCGACAGCTTTGAGATTTCTTAATTCACTGCTTGGTAAATAGAAATTTAATTGAACCGGATATTTTAATATTATAATAATGAAGCTGACGAAAATCATATTGATGTCATGTTGTTTTGTTGCCATTGCACAAATAACAAATGCACAGCAGTCCAAAGAATTAAGTTCTCCTGACGGAAAGCTGGTTTTTTCGTTCAGTTTGTCAGATGAAAAAGCACCTCTATATTCCATCCGATTTCAAAATAAACCAGTGGTGCTTTCTTCTGTTTTGGGGTTGAATGGCTGGGACAAAGGATTTACATTGTCCGATTTGTCTTTTTCAAAAAACGATACGATATGGAAACCTGTCTATGGCGAGCGTAACCAAGTTCGTGATAATTACCAGGAAATGATGATCACTTTATTGCATAGCAATAATGACAAATTGAAATTTCAGATCCAGGTAAGAGCTTACAATGAGGGCATTGCATTTCGCTACCTTTTACCAGAAAACCCGGAAGGCGGACGGGATATCAGCATTCAAAAGGAAATGACTGAATTTACAATGCCGGAAGGCACAAAAGCCTGGTTCACCGATAGGGCACAGGGCGAGTACAATTTATTACCTATGAATAACTGGCCCGATGAAGGCGAAAGGCCATTGGTATTACAACTTCCTGATGGAAAATATGCTTGCCTGGCTGAGGCAGGAATGGTCAACTACTCAAGAACAAAATTCGCGTTAAATCCAATTAAGGCCAACACGGTAATTTGTTCTATTTATGATCGTGTAGATTTTTTTACACCGTTTAGTACACCATGGAGAGTTGTAATGATAGCAGAACAGGCGGGACAGTTACTAGCCAACAATGATTTGTTGCTGAACTTAAACCCGCCATGTGAAATCGAAAACACTTCGTGGATAAAACCGGGGAAGGTGATGCGTGAAATATCTCTTTCGATGAAGGGTTCAAAGGACCTGGTAGATTTTGCAGTAAAACGCCATTTGCAATATATTCATTTTGATGCTGGTTGGTATGGATATGAATATGTAGTGGCTTCAGATGCAACAAAGGTAAATGTCGACCCCCGTCGAAACCCTAAAAGCGACCTGGATTTGCAGGAAGTTATTCGTTACGCTAATGGGAAGGGGATAGGCGTATTTCTTTATGTAAATCAAAGGGCATTGTATAAGCAATTAGACGAGCTTCTTCCTTTGTTTCAGAAATGGGGTGTGCGTGGTGTCAAGTTTGGTTTTGTAGAAGTAGGTTCACATAAGTGGACGACATGGCTACATGATGCCGTAAAAAAATGCGCGAAATACCGGTTGATGGTCGACATTCATGATGAATACAGGCCAACTGGTTTCAGCC
>NZ_DATHKG010000091.1:0-65312 GCF_035489435.1 Flavitalea sp. | reverse complement strand
TTTATGCCCGTCAACATGGATGAATACAAAGAAAAACAACGGAAACAACAAATAGCTACCTTAGAAAAAAAACTCGCTAAATTAACAAACCAAGCAGCATGATTGAGCTCGGTGAAAGAAGTTATATAAAAGTGGTAAGTGGTGAGTTAAGTGTTTGAAATGATGAGTTCCTGGCACTTGTCAATTCATGAATTAATTATCATATGTAAATTATTATGGCAACATAATTCATAGTAAATGCCGCATAATTAAAGAACGTGTTCGGAACAATTTGTTCGAACGCGTTTTTTAATTATGACAGGTGAACGCTGAATCGGAATTTGTTTTACCTTCTCGTTCCAAATTCAAATTCTCGTTCCAAATTCAAATTCTCGTTCCAATTTTAAGCTTATGAGTCATTCTATTGATCGTAGAAAATTTATGAAACTTAGTGGAACCGCTGCGCTGGGTTTTGCTATTATACCTGGATTTGCAAGGGTTGCGCCAAGTGACAGGTTTCGTATCGCCCATATTGGCCTTGGTGGAATGGGTAACAATCATATGAAATGGTTTGCTGGTATCCCGGAAGTTGATATCGTGGCGCTATGCGATCTCGACAAGGGCCATCTTGACAGCACAATGAATACATTGCAGGGCTTGCGCCCGCAAGGGAAGGCCGATGGTTATGCCGATTTCAGAAGAGTACTGGAACGTAAAGACATTGATGCGATTTCCTGTGCTACTCCCGACCACTGGCATGCCCAGATTGCTATTCTTGCTTTTGAATCCGGTAAAGATGTGTATGGGGAAAAGCCGCTTTCGTATGATGTTCGCGAAGGCCAGATGATGCTCAAGTCTCTCAAGAAACATAAACGCATTTTTCAGCTTGGTAACCAGATCCATGCAACCGATAACTATCACCGCGTCGTGGAAATTATCAGGTCCGGTGCAATCGGTAAAGTGCATACTGTCAGAATTTGGAAAACAGGATTTCCACCTGAACTGGGGCCTGCCGTGGTAACAGCACCACCACCCGGTTTTGATTGGGACATGTGGCTGGGACCGGCGCCTTATACAGATTATGTTGCCCAGCGTTCGCATTTTACCTACCGTTACTTTAAAGATTATTCAGGCGGTGTTTTTGCAGATTTCTGGTGCCATATTGCCGATATCGTATTCTGGTCTCTTGATCCCAAAGGACTGAAGACAATCACGGCGCGTGGTGAAGCACAGACCGGGATAGGTGATGCACCGAAATGGATCGATGTTGATTATGAATTTGAAGATCTTAAGATATTCTGGACTCATACACCACCGGAAGTGCCAGGTGCTGCGACACGATCGATCGGGGCTTATTTTGAAGGGGATAAGGGAACTTTGATCTGCGATTATAACACAAGGGAGATTACGATAAATGGAGAAACAGTAAAAGACATACCTGAACTACCGGTGACGGTCACCCGCTCGCCAGGGCATCAGCAAAACTTTGTAAACTCCGTTAAGTTGCGCCAGCAACCTGAATCAAACCTTGAATACGCGCGTAAAATGACCCTGCCAATGCACCTTGGCCTGTTAAGTTACCAGCTTAACCGAAAACTGGAATGGAACAGTAAAAAAGAAAAATTCCGTCACGACAAGGAAGCGAACAGCTTACTTCACAGAGAGTACCGGAAAAAATGGAACCTGATTTAAGAGAATTATGAATTATGAGTTATGAACTATGAAAGGAAAATATGAAATGCAGATCTCATAACCTGGTTTCATAATTCATAACTCATAATTCATATCTCTCTTGACATTACTCATCACTTTTCCGAACAGAGTTTGTATCAATTCCGTACACAAACTTTCAATCGGAGGCTATAACGTCTTGATAAATAAACGCTCATGAAAGGGCACATGCTTTGTTTTGTGATTGATGTGTTTTTAATAACATCAAAACCTGACAAATGCTAAAAAACTATCTGCTGACTGCCGTCAGGAATTTCAGACATAACAAAGTTTTTTCACTTATCAATATACTGGGCCTCTCAATCGGGATTACCGCTTCACTGGTGATCTTTATGATCGTATATTATGAATTCAGCTTCGAAAAATTTCAAAAGGACCGGGACCGGATTTACCGGGTTGTAATTCAGGCAAAATTCAATGGCAGTGAAGGTTTTAGTACAGGCGTGCCTGCCCCCCTAAGCGTAGCAGTAAAAAATGAAATTACCGGCATTGATAATTCCGTGCCGGTAATGCACTTCCAGGGCGATTCGAAGGTGATGGTAAATGTTGTTAGTCCAGGTAGAAAAGATATCCTGATCAAAAAACAGGTGGGTATCATATTTACCAACACCGATTACTTTGAATTACTGGGTTATAAATGGCTGGCCGGCTCCCCACAGTCTATGTCAGCACCATTCAGTGTGGTACTAACCAAAAGCCGGGCAAAACAATACTTTTCCGGTAAATCATTTGAAGAGCTCATTGGAGCGCAAATCATCTACAATAAAGAGCTAACGGTAAAAGTTGCCGGGATAGTAGACGATCTGAATCAGAATACTATCTTCAGCTCATCGGAGTTTATTTCCTATCCAACCATCGCAAAAACAAGACTCCAGGACAACTTCATGATGAATGTCTGGAACGACTGGATGGCCTATTCACAGCTCTATATAAAACTTGCGCCCGGTGGCACAGTATCGAAAACCGAGGCACAGTTAGCTGGTCTGATAACGAAATATAATAAGGATGTAAACCGCGATGCAGCAAACACTATGGCTTTTAAGCTGCAACCTTTGGATGACATACATTTCAATCAGAAATATCCTGCAATCGGTCAGCGCCTTGGGCATAAACCCACCTTATATGGATTGTTGGCTATCGGTGCTTTTTTACTGGTGCTTGGTTGCATCAATTTCATCAATCTTACTACTGCCCAGGCATCAAGGCGTGCCAGGGAAATTGGTATCCGCAAAACCATGGGCGGAATCAGAAAACAACTGGTGTTCCAGTTTCTTAGTGAAACTTTTATACTCACCGTCATTGCCAGCATACTTGCAGTATTGCTGATTCCTATACTTTTGAATATGTTCGGTGATTTCATTCCGGCAGGTCTTGAATTTTCTTTCTTCAATCAACCAGGGATCCTTACCTTTTTTGCAATATTGATTATCTCCGTTACTATTCTTTCTGGCTTATATCCGGCATTGGTGTTATCAGGATTTAAACCTGTGCTCGTATTAAAAAACCAGGTCGTCAGCGGCACTTCACAAACCCGCAATGCCTGGCTGCGTAAAACACTGACCGTTTCACAATTTCTTATCGCACAATTTTTTGTAATTGCCACATTGATGGTCAGCAAACAAATTAATTATTCCGTCAAAGCAGATATGGGTTTTGATAAAGACGCTGTACTAAACTTTAATCTGCCAAGAGACACGGTAGCTTCACACGGAAGACAATTACTTGCTGACATAAAAGCGCTACCCGGAGTGGAAGTTGTCAGCACAGGTTTTCTTGCCCCGGCCGATGCTGGTGTTGCATTTACTAATGTAAAAGCGCTGATCAATAACAAAGAAGTGAAACCAGATGTAAATGTTCAGCTGCGCTGGGGCAACCCGGAATTTATTGAAGTTTATAAGATGAAACTTACAGCAGGAAGAAATGTAAGACCCGGCGATACTTTGCAGGAATTTCTTATCAATGAAACATTCGCACGCTCACTGGGATTCAAGGACCCTGCAAAGGCCATAGATCATTACCTGGTATGGAATAAAAAGCCGGTTCCAATTGTTGGTATCCTGAAAGATTTTCATGATATCTCGATGCATGGAACTATAAATTCAATGATTTTCGGAGGTCAGAATGGTTCTACTTTCCATGTGAGGCTAAAATCTTCTGATAATAAATCAGCAGGCTGGCAGGCAACAATTGCATCCATGAAAAAATTGTTTAACAGTATATATCCGGAAGAAGATTTTTCATACTCTTTCCTGGATGATACAATTGCGAAATTTTATGAACGTGAACAGAATACGGCAAAGCTTTTAACCTGGGCAACCGGTCTTGCAATCTTTATCAGTTGCCTCGGTTTAGCGGGATTGGTGATTTACACAACTAACAATCGTAAAAAAGAGATCGGTATACGCAAAGTGTTGGGTGCATCCGTAACAGGAATTGTGACGAATCTCTCAAAAGATTTTATAGTACTGGTTCTTATTGCCTTTGTAATTGCTGTCCCTGTCGCCTGGTGGGCTGTATTTGCCTGGCTGGATAATTTTGTGTACCGGACCCAAATGAGTTGGTGGATTTTTGCATTAGCCGGCATCGGAATGCTGTTCATCGCACTTATTACCGTTGGCCTTCACACTTTAAAGGCTGCAATGTCCAACCCCGTAGAGAGCCTGAGAACAGAATGATGTATTCAGATCTGGTGATGTTCCTGCTTATCGTATATTAGGTCATGAAAAGGAGTGCAGGTATCTTGCTTTACAAGGTCAATAATTCAAATGAAATTGAGTTTTTCCTTGTACATCCCGGGGGACCGTTTTTTGCAAAAAAAGACAATGGTTACTGGACCATCCCCAAAGGCGAAATTGAACCCGACGAAGATCCGATGAAAACAGCGAAAAGGGAATTCGAAGAAGAAACCGGGACTAAACCAACAGGTAGTTTTATTTCCCTTGGCGAAATAAAGCAAAAGGGGGGCAAGATTGTTGAAGCCTGGGCAGTTGAAGGCGATCTGGATACAGCTAAGATCCGGAGTAACACTTTTGAGATAGAATGGCCACCAAAATCAGGAAAAAGAAAATCGTTTCCTGAAGTAGATAAGGCCGGTTGGTTTAAATTAGAAGAGGCAAAGGAAAAAATTAATGAGGCCCAGTCTGTATTTCTCATCAGGCTTGCCGACCTGAAATAAATCACTTAACAATCGATAGCAGCTGGTATTCCGAAAGCACCAGGCAGATCATAAGTGTTCGCTATGAATGTTTACTACAAGTGTTCGCTGTAAGTGTTCGCTATAGGTGTGCGCTATAAGTGTTCGTTAGGTGTGCGCCAGGTGTTCGGTACAAGCTTAGCTACCGTGATCACTTATTCCCTTTGGAAATTTATCCTGTACCAGGTTGAGCTGAATATTGTGCTCCAGGTAAGCTTTCAACCCATCAAGAACAGTTGTGAAACCTCCGATGGAATCCCGGACCTGCGAGATTATTTCATCCAGGGTTCCCGCAAACCCGTAATTTTTCACCTGCACAAAAGTGCGTGAATCTTCCAATGAAGTAAAAGTCCAGTCTACTTTAGTTTTCTGCTCCGGCCCACCCCAGAGAACGCTGATTTTTTTGTTTTGCTCTAATGAAACAACAATCACTTCCGCACTCACATTGTACATCTCCCAGGTCCAGATGACAGTTTGATTGTGATCCAGCCTGCCAGTGCTTTTTGTGAACCAGAATTTTGTAGTGATTTCCGGATCGATAAACGCCTGGTAAACCATGGCTACCGGTTTCCGTATCATCATACCGGCTTCTGCAGTTTGATTTATTTCGCTGACCATATTTTTCTTTGTATAAGCCAATAATAGCCAGAATACTTAATAATCTTGGAAAAAATTTGAGGATCGGTATCTTTGGAGCTAGGTTTTCTGATAACTCAAAAGTGTAATCGCCCAAATCATGGTTAAAGATGTGCTCTCCCGTAATAATGTAAAGATCTCTGGCAAAGGCACAAAGGCCATTTTGTTCGCCCATGGATTTGGATGCGACCAAAATATGTGGCGATTTCTTACTTCTGAATTTGAAGAAAATTACCGCGTTATTTTATTTGACTATGTAGGCGCTGGAAAATCAGATATTTCCAGTTATAATACCGAACGTTATAGTTCCTTGCAGGGTTATGCACAAGACGTACTGGATATTTGTGAAGCCCTCGATCTTCGCAATATCATTTTCGTTGGCCATTCTGTCAGCAGCATGATCGGTCTGCTTGCTGCCATTGAAAAACCTGAAATATTTAGCAATCTGATTATGGTTGGACCATCACCTTGTTATATTAACAAAGACGGATATTTAGGGGGATTTGATCATAAAGACATCGAAGGGTTGCTGGAGACTATGGAAAAAAATTATATTGGTTGGGCAAATTTCCTGGCGCCGCAAATAATGAAAAATGCCGACAGGCCCGAACTCGGACAGGAACTTACTGAAAGTTTTTGCAGCACGGACCCGATAATTGCAAGTGAGTTTGCCAAGGCAACATTTTTCTCCGATAACAGGGACGATCTTTCGAAACTACAGGTTCCTGCACTGGTATTACAATGTTCGGATGACCTAATAGCACCGAAAGAAGTTGGCGAATATCTTCATAAAAATCTTCCAAAAAGTACACTCATGATAATGAAGGCCAAAGGTCACTGTCCACATATGAGTGAACCGCAGGAAACAATTGATCTTATCAAAGATTATCTGCAGCTAAGAGCATGAGTGACGTACTTCTGGATAAAGCTCCCTGCGGTTATTTTGCATTTTCTGATGATGGCACTTTATTCGAAGTCAATGATACGCTCGCTTCAATACTTAAATACAGCAAAGAGTTATTAATTGGAAAGAACGTGGAGATTATCTTCACGATTTCAACCCGAATATTCTATCAGACACATTTTTTTCCACTCGTTAAACTACAGGGGCACGCAGAGGAGTTATATATCACAATGCTCACCAGCGATGGGGATCATTTGCCTGTCTTGTTAAATGCCAACCGGTTAGATTTTGACAATCGTAAACTCACCTGTTGCGCATTCATCACAGTCCCAAACCGGAAAAAATTTGAAGATGAGTTGTTGCTTGCCCGCAAAGCTGCAGAGAACGCTTTGAAGGAAAATACGGCCTTATTGCAGGCTAAGGCTGATCTTCAGTCACAGACAGTTCACCTGGACCGCCAGATGGAACAGGCAAAAAGACAGAATCATGAGTTGAAACAGTTCAGTCATGTAGTAACACATAATCTGAAAGAACCACTAAGAAAGATTTTGCTGTTTACAGACAAACTGAAGTCGGAAGTTCAATCCCCTACCCTTTCCAAACTGCTGAAATCATCTGATCATTTAAAGGCTGTTGTAGGAGGACTTCAACAATATCTCTGGCTCAATGAAAAAATAAATGATTTTACACAGGTTGATTTGAATAAAGTTGTTACAAGCGCAACTGAACAATTATATAATGAAATCGATCCTTCATTGATGTTGCTCACAAAACATCCTTTGGATATATTGGAAGGTGACAGGGAGCAACTCCAACTTTTATTTTATCATTTATTTTCAAATGCCGTTAAGTTCAGAAAAAATCACCAGGTTCAGGTAAGCATTCATTCGACCATTATGAAAAGAAATGTTTTCAGGAGCGTAGAAAATAAGTATAAATACAAAGACTATCTAAAACTGGAATTTAAAGATGACGGAATTGGTTTCGAGCCCAGGTACCGTGAACATATTTTTGAGTTGTTCAGGAAACTTGATTTAACCCCGGGCCAGGGATTGGGTCTCGCTCTTTGCAGAAAGATTGTTGAAAATCATTTTGGATTTATCGAAGCCGAAAGCGAAATCAATAATTACACCAAAATCATTGTCTGGTTACCTTTGAGTCAACAACCCGATTTGGATTAAATAGGTATTACAGGCTTCCCGGGTAAACAGGTTTTTCAAATTTCTTATCTTTGCGTCATTAAATTCATTTCAAATGGACCTTTCGAAAACTAGAGTACATTCTATTTTGGTAATAGATGATGACATGGATGATTATGAACTGGTGGCCGAAGCGGTGAAAGACATAGACCCGGCCATTAGGGTTTCATATTTTAGTTCTTTCGAACAAATAGAGAAAGCTACCAGCAATTCCTTCGACCTGGTGTTCCTGGATATTAACATGCCAAAACATGATGGCTTTCATTGGCTGAAGGGTATCCGCGAGATGGGAAACCAGGAATTACCAGTAGTTATGTTTACCAATTCAATGTCGCCAACCCATATTTCCCGCGCCTACAATGAAGGGGCAAATCTGTATTTTTCGAAACCAGAAAATTATCCTGGTCTGCTTGAAGGGCTGAAGCAAATCATTGAAATGGATTGGTCAGATCCATTGTTAATCACTCAAAAATATAATCAACAGGGACATTATTCAACTTTCCAGCTTTCATAATTTTCCAGCTTTCATGATGAAAGTTGATATCAGTATTCAGGAAAATAAATGCCTCCTGAAATCTATCAGCTGTTACTGTCTCCGAATAAATCTCCAATTAAGATAAAGGTTCCGGTCTCGGAGCAGTGCCGGCAGGTCTGGAATCGTCTTCCGGTAGCGGTATAAATTCTTTGTTATCGGTTGGGGGCAATATTATGCGACCTTGTTTCCAGTCTTCTTTAGCCTGCTCGATTCGTTCCTTACGGGATGAAACAAAGTTCCACCAGATAAACCGTTCGCCCAAAGGTTCTCCACCCAGCAGCATTAAGATGGTAATTTCTTTTGCAACGATAAGCGGGTCAACACCTTTATTAAACACAAGCATTTGCCCTTCTCTATAACTTGTTCCCGATATTTCAATGCTTCCTTTTACAATATAAAAGCCGCGTTCTGAATGCTCTTTTGGAAGACCGAAACTTGCATCTTTCTGAATTACCACGTGCAGATAACATAGAGGTGAGTTTGTTTTTACATCGTTGCCAAGGCCGTATGCGGTACCCGCGATGAGTCGCATCCACAAACCCTTGTCTGTATATACAGGGAGTTGATCCGGTGTGTAATTATTAAATGAAGGGTTCGCTTCTTCGTATTTTTCAGGAAGAGCTACCCAGGTCTGTATCATTTCCAGGTTCCCACCTGCAAGTGCAGCCGGATCTTCAAACCTTTCTGAGTGAGCAATCCCCCGGCCTGCTGTCATCCAGTTCACCTCACCAGGCTTGATAATCTGTTCCACTCCTAAACTATCACGGTGTGTGACCTGCCCGCCAAAAAGGTAGCTAACAGTCGAAAGACCGATATGTGGATGTGGCAGTACATCCAATGATGATGATGCTGAAGGTACTTCTGTAATCGGTCCGGCATGGTCCATAAAAATAAATGGACCAACCATTCTTCTCAACCGGAAGGGAAGAATCCGTTTAACCTTCATTGATTTACTGATAGCAGCATTCCGTGCTTCTATTACAATTTCCAGCATAGCTAAATGTTTGATCTATAAAATTATTGGCCCAAACAAGCCAGAATTAATGATCTACCAGTTAACGGGAAGTATCCGCCCGCGCACGATATAACACATTTGCAACTGGTTTTATGGGTTCCTGGTTTTGTTCATCGCCAAAGTAAGTAAAAAAAGGGTTCCGTTAATGCAATCATGCTTTGGGGAATGTTTTTACTTTCCTCTCGTTTCAACAGCGATCAGTTCACCTCATATCCATTAACCAGGTAAATAGGAAGATCGAATTTAATTTCGCCGCAATCGGTTGACTGATCATAAAAATAAAAACCAAGATTCCATCGATTGCTATCATTGTTAACCCATGTATTCTTCAAAACAAGCTTACCAGTACAATTATTCCAAATGGATTCATCGCTGATTTCACCTTCCAGGGGAAACACCAGGCCATCACACGATACTTCATCAAGATCAACTGCGCCTGGCGATAAAATATTCATTTGCATTTGCAATCGCTTTTTGTATGCAAAAAGGTATTGGTTCTCAATGTGGCGACTGAAGTGTATTATACATTTCATGTCAGCCTGCACTGCCATTTTCCCTGCAGCGAAATCAATCTGCACTTGCAGCAATGGCAATTCGCTTTGCCTCCGGGATTTTAAACGCTGATTATTCCTAACTCCCAAGAGATGGTAACTTTTAAATTCAAAGTTTACAAGCATGTTTCTTTGTCCCATATCGTTATTTTTTTTAAGTGAAAGCAAGTGTTCCTCTAAAGCGATGAAATGGACCAGTGAATATGAATGCAATACCAATCGTTGTGTTAGAATGAAGAATGTAGAGAAAGACTCCGTTTGCACAGAGGACGGAATTAAAACCAACTGCCTATGAGAATACTTCCTTGAATGTAAAAAAACATCGAAAAACTGGATGATTTCTGGAGATTTGCTGCAGCACTGACAGTTCAACAGTATTATATGAATTGACCTGGCGAGTTTAAAAACAAAAGAGCCTGCAAATCAATGAGTTTGCAGGCCCTTATTTGGTCCTCTTTTATTTTTTAGTTCGATCAGATGAATATCCTTTATAGGGATACAAGGAGATATGGCCACAGACTATTTATCTACAATTGTTTCATCGGGTTTACCAGTATCTCATTTTCAGCCTGGCTTTTTAAGAAAGTAAACTCGGGCAGGTATTTTATTTCCCCCCCGTTCATAGCTGATTCGTGGGCAAGAATCCCAACACAGGTTATGTTAGCAGATTGGCTGGCATTTGGGTAGGGTTGACGTTTTTGTAAAAGTGAGTTTAAAAATTCATTGACCAGGTGTGGGTGTGATCCACCATGTCCCGATCCCTGTATAAATGAAAGGTGTTGATTTTCCTCCTGATCATAAACGCCCGAGGTAGTAAAAGCCTGAATTTCCGGTGGTAATAAATGTGCATAATCAGGGATCTTCACACGCGAAGGAATTTCACCGACATGAATAACACTGTCCTCATGCTCAATTAATGTCCATTCGAAAGATTTTTTAGAGCCATAAACATCGAAACTTTCCCTGTATTGCCTGGCGGTATTAAATAGTGACCTGGTTATCTCTGTTGAAAGGTCTGAATTGCGAAGTTTAATATGGCAACTTTCTACTGCAAAAGGAGAACCGTACTTTGAAATTAAATTTTCAGCTATTGTGCCTGAGCCAAAACATGAAACATATTCTGCTTCAGCATTTGTGAGCGCCAGCACCGGGCCAACACAATGAGTAGCATAATACATAGGAGGTAGTCCTTCCCAATAGCCAGGCCAGCCAGCCATCTCCTGCTGATGCGAAGCCCGGAGAAACTGGATCTTTCCTAACTCACCTTTTTCATACAATTCCTTAACAAATAAAAATTCACGGCTATATACAACCGTTTCCATCATCATGTAGGTTAGCCCGGTTTCTTTAACTACTTCAACAATTTGCCGGCATTCTTCAACCGTAGTTGCCATAGGAACAGTACAGGCAACATGTTTACCAGCCCTCAGGGCTGCAATTGTTTGTTTCGCGTGATGTTGAATGGGTGTATTAATATGAACAGCGTCAATTTCAGGATCCTTTAGCAATTCGTAGTAATCTTTATAAGTTTTCTCAATTCCAAACGCTTTGCTGATGTTCGCCAATTTTTTCTCGTCCCGTTGACAAACCGCATACATATTTGCAGAAGGGTGTCTTTGATAAATTGGGATAAATTCAGCTCCGAATCCTAAACCGACAATCGCTATATTGATCTTTTTTTGATTCATATGGGTATAAAGTTTTCTTTAGGTTATCATCATATAACACATAAACATTCCGATAGGAAACAGTGCGATAGTTTTCTTAGAGTTACTTTTAAAATCAGTTCGTTATTCACAGATATATGCTTTCCATAATTTTGTTAATTGTTTATCATCACGGTTACCTGTATATATTACTATCCGATAACGAAAAACTTCTGTTTGACCTTTATTCAATTTCCAGTCGCCCAGAATTTGTCTCGATGGTCCTATCCCCAGTTGAGTATCTACCCGCCATGGAACAGGGAAATCTGAATTATCGGGGTGATCGAATACAGTCATGTGACCCCAATCATCTCTTCCTGCTATCTGCACACCAACGTCTGCCCATATGGCGCGCTGCGCTTCCAAAGCCATGTTACGCTGCCCGATGGCATTGACAATTTCTCCCGGGGTGCCCTTACTCCAGGGCATCCTGATAAACAGTCCGCCCACATAAAACTTTCCAAAAGTTATATCCGTTTTTGCTTCTCCTCTCCATTCAAGATCCAGTAAATATCTGCCGTCTTCTTCCTTCAACGACCAATTGGAAGTTTCAACAAGTGTAATATTCGCTTTCTCATCAATCAGGTTATAAACGGTTTGCCATTTAACCTGGTGCCCGTTATTTTTAATAACGTTTACCAAAACACGCTGCCAGTAATCACCCTGCCATTTCATAAAATAATCCCGGCCATTTACCAGTTTCAGTCCCCAATAAATTCCTGTTTGATGCGGATGATGTTCCGGACGGTATTCGGTAAGCACACCCTTTCCGTCGGGAGCATTAATAGGATGGATATAAGGTCGCTCATCAGCTTTTGCTACCTGTGTTAATACGGTATCTTTCCTGTCCTGTTTCAATACAAAAATAGCTCCCGAAACTGCATCCTGTTTCAGCAACAAACTTTTAGCCGGACTAATTCCGGCACCTTCAGTACCACGAGGAGTTTCACAGCTAAATGTAAAAAGGATGATATAGAGGTATAAAAAAATTGGTCTGATCATTATTAATGCTTGTTGAGTTCCTTAATTTTTATACTACGATAAAATACTGTTCCTCCGCGACCTTCCAATAGAATATGGCCTAAGGCAGGCTTAGCGAAATCCGGCAGGTTTTTGTACTTACTATTTGCAACGAGATTAGTAAATTCAGGTGATCCAAGTTTATAGCTAAGAATTTTAAAACCATTTAACCAGTATTCCACCTGGCTGCCTGGAAGCACTTTTATAATGCCCTGATTCCATTCACCTGTTTTTCGTAGTGCAAACCTGTTTTTTTCGGGAGCTAACAAATCTGCCAGTGATCCAAGTGTACGGTTGCCGGATATGCCGGGCACGGAGTCATCAACAATCTGGTATTCCAAAGCGGCAACTGCTTCTCCCGCTTGTGAATTTTTACTTTGATTCACTACAAAATATTTAATCCCGCTATTCGCACCAGTAGTAAGTTTAAAATCAAACTTTAATATAAAAGTACTGAACTGTTTCTTAGTCATAATATCAAACCCGCTGCCATTTCCTGATCGGTCGGGCGTTATCAATGCACTATCCCTTATAGCCCATCCCTTTTCAGGAATTGCTGATCCGTATTTGTCTGTCCAGCCACTTGTCGATTTTCCATCCCACAACAATGAATATCCTGTTGTTTTTTCGTGTTGCGAGAGATTATTAGGAATAGTATTCACCACATAGATATCCTGTTCAGGGGAAGCTTTTATATTTTTTGTTTTTATTCGGATGTTACGAAACCTCACCTGGTTGCCGCCTGGTGGATCAGTTGGATTATTTGCATGAAGCTGAAGGCCGATAAACCCTTTGAGTGATTCAGCATCTACCAAATAAGAGATGGGAATATTATTTACCCATGTTCTTATAGTGGTTCCGAAACACTCAATTCTATATTTATTCCATTGATTATTTTTAAATGCGGTTTTGCCTGGCACATTTAGTTCTGTAGTATATAGCCATCCGCGTCGTCCTCCTTCATCGTAGATACTTCCGCTCCATCTTTGTGGTTTGGGATCTACTTCCATCTGGTATCCATGTACACGTCCGTTAAGATAATCAGCCGTGCTACGGGTTCGAAACTGGATACCCGAATTATTCATGAGGGTATCAATTGAAACCTCCAATTCAAGAATAAAATCTCCATACTCCTTTTCGGTGCAAAGAAATCCATTAGGCTGATCATGTACGTCCGTTCCGATGATCATACCGTCCTTTACTTCCCATTTATGTTTGCCATTCAGTTCTCTCCAGCCTGTAAAGTCTTTCCCGTTAAAAAGCACTTCCCAGTCACCGTTAGACTGTGCCAGCACATCTGAACACAAAAATTGTACTATTACTCCCAGTAAGACCACTGAAAATTTCATCTTTCTCATATTCAAACTTTGGGTAAATAATAAAAACATGTTTACTTTTTGGGATGAGAATTTATCATTGTTTGCCAGGCAGTGCAAAAGCAACATATTTATCACCCGACTTTGTTCTCTGTTTGCCTCCACCACCACAAGCTATAACTACATATTGTTTGCCATTCACTTCATACACGGAAGGAGTTGCAATACCTGCAGCGGGCAGATCTGCTTCCCATAATAATTCCCCAGTCCTTTTATTGAAAGCCCTGATTTTTTCATCTCTCGTTGCAGCTATAAATATTATCCCTCCCGCAGTAACAGCGGATGATCCGAAGTTTTCACTGCCGGCATGAATGCCTTTTGCTTTCAATTCGGGATAGTCTCCAATTGTCTTTTTCCAAACCTCTTCTCCAGTATTAAGATTAATAGCTGTAAGATGTCCCCATGGTGGTTTTACCGCCGGGTAGCCCTGGCTGGTTAAAAACTTACCACCTTCAAGGCGGTAAGGACTTTTAAAATAACTGGGCTGTTTTTCGTCATTTTCTGAAACCCTAAACTCCTCTTTTTGTTTGGAGGTAATATTCAGCACATAAGAAGCTACAGCCGTTTTTTGTTCTTCATTCAAATGACCAAAAGGCGGCATATTATTTCTTCCTGATGTAATGAGGCTTTTAAAAGTTGCTTCAGTATATTTCACGCCGGTATTTAAATTGCTTCTTTTTTCGATTCCTACCAATGATGGGTTCGCCGCCAATGCCGGATTGGTTTCCCCCCCTCTCCTGTCATTGCCATGGCACCCGCTGCACTGTGATTCAAATAAAGATTTCCCGACTTCGAGGTTTGTTCTCACTCGCCTTGTTTTATCAGGTTGATTAACATCTGTCAAGCGAACTACCCAGGGCGACTCATTGCCGTTGACATACATGATGCCGGTTGTTGGATCATAAGAAGGCCCTCCCCATTCATTTCCACCATTCCATCCAGGATTTTGCAAAGTTCCTTGTGAAGAAGGCGGATTCCACATATTACCTGTTTTATAAGATCTGAATTTTTGCAGGATATCCTGATACGAAGAATCAGATATGCCTTCCCGAAACAGGTCATCTTCCGTAAGTACCTGGCGTACGAATGGTTTAAAAAATGTAGGAACCGGTTGCGTTGGCGAAGTCTTTTCTCCATCAAGAGTTGAGGATGGTACAGGCACTTCCTTTATTGGATGAATAGGTTTACCTGTTACCCTGTCGAACATAAATATAAATCCCTGCTTGGTTAACTGCACTGCGACATCTACTTTCTTGCCATCTTTTGTTATGGTAGCCATGATGGGATGTGTAGGAATATCATAGTCCCAAAGATCATGATGCACAACCTGGTAATGCCATATCAGGCGGCCTGATGCGGCATCCAGCGCCAGTACCGAGTTCGCGTAAAGATTATTCCCTTTCCTGTTACCGCCATAAAAATCCGGTGTAGCAGAACCCGTGCCCGCAAACACCATTCCTCTTTTTTCATCGAGGCTGAATCCTCCCCACACATTGGCTCCACCTACATATGTATATGCATCTGGATTCTCCCATGATTCATAACCTGGTTCACCGGGATGTGGAATGGTATGAAATATCCATCGTTGTTTTCCGGTATGTACATCATAGGCCCTGATATGCCCGGGTGCAGATTGCGCTGCTTCAGATAAACGGGAACCCATAATGATCAGATCTTTATAAATAATTCCCGGGCTGGTATTGCTTATATGCAAATCATCCGCATTTTTTATCTCTAAGCCATCATGCAGATCAACGATGCCATTATTTCCGAACGATTTAATAAGCTTCCCGGTCAGTGCATCGATGCAATATAATGCATGTCCTCCCCCGGGTGTGTATAAGATCCGTTGGTCGTTCTCACCACCATTATAATAAGCAACGCCTCTTGAAATTTTTGTAGAAGTGGCGAAATTGCCACGGCCAATGTTTTTACCTTTCTCCGGAACGGTTCCCGGATCATACACCCATTTTTCTTTTCCGGTAGCCGCATCCAGCGCAAATAATTTAAGTTGCGGATTAAGTCCGTAAAGAATACCATTTACAACAATAGGATTTGTTTTCATATCCGTTGTATTAGTGGCAGAAGCCTGTCCGGAGGCATAAGTCCAGGCAACCGTGAGTCCCTTCACATTTAGTGTGTCTATTTCCGTTAGGCCTGAGTATTTTATATTTTCGCTGCTACCGCCATATGCCTGCCAATCTTTATAAGTCTTACTATCTTCGTTACAAGCGGTTGCAGTAAGGAAGACAACACCAACCAACATCATCCTCGCCGAATCGATAATTTTAATACGGATCATCTCCTGGTTTTTTCTTGTTTTAATTTGTAATATTTTTTGGTTAGCAGCCTGTTCAATATCCTGGGTTCTGCGTGAGAACTGATTTTCCATCTTTTTTCGACAGATCAATCTGGGTCTGAGGAATAGGTCTTACTTCGTGTTGGCCTACCAGGAAAACTTTATTCGCTAAAGACGGCAATATTTTACCGTCAACACTCAAGTACTTGTTCAGCACTGGTCCAATAATCCCCCAACGTACCAGGTCAAAAAATCTTGCACCTTCACACGCAAACTCAAGTCGCTCTTCATGGCGAATAGCCAGTCTTGCCGCAGCCTGTGTTGCAAAATCTCCGGGATAAGGTTCTACTATATAGTTAGCTGCGGGATCGCCGTTGCTAAACCTGACCACAGAAGATTTTTTGGCCCTGTTCCTGATCTCATTAACCAGCGTAGTGGCATTATGAATTGAACCTATTTCTGTTTCACATTCTGCGAGCCAGAGAATAACATGACTTAATTTATATTTACGAAAGTTATTCGCATTAGCTCCGGGACGAACAGTGGTGCTGGAAAAAATATTCTTCTCAGATTTCAGATAGGTTGATTTTTTTGAATAATAAGGCCCCCCATTAGCCGGGTCACGAATCCAGGAGATATCCGGAATTCCCCAATCAAAATCCGGAACGCCTGGCCTGGCAATAGTCCAGTCAAGACGTGGATCCACGGGAAGTTTATAGGGAACAGTTTTGCCTGTAGGATCAAAAGGAAGAATTTCATTTGCATTATAGGTAGTAGCATCCGGATTCAATGGAAGGCCATTGTTATCAACTCTGAAAGCGCTTACCAATGCATGTGAGGGCTGAAAAAAATTGCTCGATGATTTAAAAGTCGGAGAATTGAGTGCGTCTGCAATGTTTGCATTATCCGCGCCAAAACCATCGTTCACAGCATATTGAATTTCAAAAATTGATTCGGAATTATTGACGGTTGCAATCAGGAAATTCTGGATAAAATCCGGAACCAATGTATATCCTCCATTTGTGTATACATCTCTGAGTAACGGCATGGCCTTGTCATATTTTTGTTGCGACATATAAACCCTCGCAAGAAATGTTTTCGCTGCCCAGCTTGTTGCTCGTCCTTTATCAACCCATCTTCCCGGAAGATTTGTTATTGCAAATTGCAGGTCAGCTTCCATTTCTGCCCAAAGCAAATGATCATTGGGAACCTCTGTTGGATTAGGGGTATTTTCGTCTATATAGGGAACTTTTCCGTGAACAATCGTTAGTTCATTATAAAAATGAGCACGAAGAAAACGCGCCTGCGCCTGTGCCTGAAGTTTTTCAACATCTGTCATTCCTGTTGCCAGTTGAACAGCCTTCAGAACATCATTACAACGAACTACTCCATCATACCCCAGCATCCAATGGCTATTCACGTATGTATTATCGGCCGTTAAATAAAAGCCTGCAATATCATTGATTAATGCCTGGTCGCCGGAATTAGAGCCCTTATATGCATCTCCACCTGCAACACTTCCCCAAACCCAATTCGACACACCCGAAGACCATGCCTGGGGCTGCGCACTTTTATTATTTGCACCATCTACATCTGCATAGGCGCCAATCAAAAGCAAATTAACACCATCCTTGTTCAATAAAGTTTCAAAGCTGGCCTGGCCCTTTGGCTTAATGGTCAACCACTCCTTTTTACATGATGTAAGTAAGAGTATAAAACTTGTCAATGTAAAAACCAGTATCTTTTTCATATAACAATTATTAGAATAGTTAAGCTAGCCTGTTTAGAATTTCAAATTTACACCGAGCATAAAAATTTGGGAGGTGGGATAAACAGAATTATCGACCCCCTGTTCTGCCACTTCGGGATCTAAACCAGAGTATTTGGTTATTGTAAAGAGGTTTATTGCCTGTACATAAACACGCAGGTTGG
The DNA here is from genome assembly GCF_035489435.1 of Flavitalea sp. NCBI lineage: Bacteria > Pseudomonadati > Bacteroidota > Chitinophagia > Chitinophagales > Chitinophagaceae > Flavitalea > Flavitalea sp. The sequence goes on along the minus strand of NZ_DATHKG010000091.1, from coordinate 47,236 downwards.
TTACTTTGATCTTCGAAAGCAGCGTCGGTGAAAAGTTATAACCCAACTGCAGATTTTTTAACCTGGCGTAGTCCCCGTCCTCAACAAAAAAAGTAGAGGGTAATTGCATGTTAGCATCGCTATTAATAGTAATGGGAACGGTTATTTTTGAGCCGCTGGCGTAACGCTCAGGGGTCCATGATTCATAAAGTCTTTTTCTGAGGTAGTTACCATCGTTACGTATAAACAGCATATTACGGCTAACAGAATTGATAATTTTTCTTCCCTGCAGCCCCTGCAAAAAGATATTCAGATCCCAATTCTTATAACTCAGGTCAATATTAAATCCATAAGTATAGTCCGGGTATCCATCACCAATAAATGTACGATCCAGGGGAGTTATTTTTCCATCGCCATTTACATCCTGGAATTTAAATACACCGGGCATGCTGTAAACATCCACCCCAGCCACATTCGGGTTATATTTTGGCCATTTGTTAACCTCTTCCTGCGTATTGAATATACCTTCTACTACATATCCATAAAATGCATCAAGCGGTTGCCCTGTTACTGTAGCGGTATTAAAGCTTGCTTCTGTTGCATTTCCATAACGGATTTCCGAAGGATTCCCATTTAATTTAACCACTTCGTTTCTGAAGTGTGAGATATTGGCATTTACCGAGAAATTGAAATCCTTACCCACTTTACCACGGTAAGTTAGATTGAGGTCAAAACCTTTATTTTGCATTTCGCCGATATTAACATTAGGAAGATTTACTTCGCCCCATGTAGCCGGCTTTTGATCATTATAAAGCATATCTGTAGTAGAACGCGTGTAAACATCCAGGCTTGTTTCAAATTTTGAATCGAACAATACTAAGTCAAGCCCCAGGTTATTAGCTACGCTGGTTTCCCATCTCGCATTAGGATTGCCAAGTGTGGATTGGTGAATACCCGCAACAGAAGAACTTCTGCTTGAACCGGAAATATTGTAGTAAGATTCACTCCCATTGGCTATGTAGGTCGTATATGCATTGTAGTTACCCACATTGTCATTACCATTTTTTCCCCAGCCCACCCTTAGTTTCAGGTCATTAATCCAGCTAACATCCTGCATAAAGTCTTCCTGTGAAATTCTCCAGCCAACAGAGAATGCAGGAAATGTTCCTGACTGGTATTGATTGATAAACCTGGAAGAGGCGTCCTGGCGAAGCGTTCCTTCGAAAAGATATTTTCCCTGGTAATCATAGTTTATACGTCCGAAATAAGAAAAAAGTCTTGATTGATCAAATGTGCCTGAATTGGTCACATCTTTCTGACCCGAACTTAACACCATATAATTAGGATCTGTAAAAGCATAGGTTGAACGACCACCGGTTACGAATTCTGAATAGTTGTCGACAGCTTCCATTCCCACAAGGACACTTACACGGTGATCGTCGTGAATAAGCTTCGTGTAGTTTAGGGTGTTAGCCCAGTTGTACTGCCTTGCGTTTGTGGCAGTGGTGCTTAATGTACTTACGAGTTGTGTCTGGTTGAATTCAGGATCCATCAGGTTACGGTCTAAGGAACTGTTTGCATCATAACTAAACCCAAACAGCGACTTAAATACGAGATCCTTCATTAAAGATATCTGAACATAGGAACTGGCCTGTAAGAGCAAACCCCGTGTATAATCATTATTGTTACGAACAAGATCCGCAACTGCGTTCCGGCCGTTCCCGGTGACTGGCGATTTTGACCCTGCAAAATTTCCCCGAATATCATAGATAGGAATTAGCGGGCTAAGCGTAAGCGTTGTATTGATTGGACCCGTTCCGTTTGTTCCTGTGAAATTGTTAAAAGTGGCACCCATGCTAATTCCTGCTTTCAGCCATTTGTTCACTTTTACATCGCCGTTAGACCTTAGAGAATAACGTTTATAGCCATTCGATGTGCGCCCGTTTATATCATCTCCACCATAATTAAGGATACCTTTCTGATCCAAATAACCGGCAGATAAAGAATAATTATTTTTACCGGCAGTTCCTCCACTGATATTAATATTATATTCCTGTACCGGAGCCCTGCTGAATATTTGTTCATACCAATCGATATCTCCTTTATTGGTTTTGGTGATAGCATTATAAGGATTAGGCCAGCTATAAGTACTTTCATCTACCTGCCCCACCATTCCGCCTGCCGGCAGTATATAATCCGGAACTACCGGGGTAGCTCCATAGCCGTACTGTGCAGTACCCCATCCCGGATCACCTTGACGAAGACCCATGTTTTTAAACTTCTGCCACAAATTCTCCCCGGCTTCTGCAGAGTTCATCAGATCCGGGCGATTGGTTTTTTGTTGAAAACCGGTACGGACATCAAAACTTAAAACCGGCGCACCGGATGTACCGTGTTTAGTGGTAATAACAATTACACCATTTGCGGCGCGCGATCCATATATGGCAGACGAAGACGCATCCTTCAATACCGTCATGGATTCGATATCGTTCGAATTAATATTATCCATGGTCGTTCTCGGAATACCGTCAATAATATATAATGGGTTATTATTACCCAGCGAGCCATAACCCCGTACCCGCACACTGGATGTGGCACCCGGGGCATTATTGTTTGTAACGGTAACACCGGCTACCCTGCCCTGGAGTCTTGAGGCAGGATCACCGACAGGACTAACGCGCAATTGTTCTTCTTTAACCGTAGCAACTGCACCGGTCAGACTCTTTTTAGTTTGAACACCATAACCCACCACCACCACATCCTGCAGAGCCGAGCCGTCACGAACCATCGTTACATCAATAATTGACTTGTCAGTAACCGGCACTTCCTGGGTGGTGAATCCAACAAAGGTAACCACGAGTACTGAAGATGAATTAGGAACACGAATAGAAAAATTACCACTTGAATCTGTTAAGGTGGCAATGTTTGTATTTTTTACACTAACACTGGAACCAGATAACTCTTTTCCATCCTGGTCCAGAATTCTCCCGGTAACCTGGTGATCCTGGGCAATTACCTGAAAGGAAAAGTTCATTAAGAGAAAAAAAACGATGATAAAATGTTTGCTTTTCGCGGAAAAGAAAAAACGATTTTGGCCAGTTGAATTGGCATTCCCCCGGGTAGGGTTCAGTTGAAAATATTTCATATAAGAAGCAATTAAGTTTGGCAGAAAAAAAATGCTGGAATAAAGGAAATCCATTTTAACTACAAAGGATTGCTTTTTAATATCCGATTATAACTGAATTATATCAGAATATATGACAAGTGTGTTATGTTTATGAAAAAATTTGCCTATATGAAGTTTATTCAAAAATCTCCTATTCCAGAATCAAAAGTGTTTGTAGCAAAAGAATTGCATCAGCCTCATTTCGATACTACTTTTCATTTTCACCCGGAGCATCAATTATTTTTAGTTTTAAAAGGAGAAGGAATGCGGTTTGTGGGTGATGTAATAAAACCTTTTAAGGAAGGAGACCTGGTATTTACCGGCCCGAATGTACCCCATGTCTGGAGGAATGATATTGCCTACTTTGATAAGAAAAATAAACTCGACGCAGCCGGAATCGTGATCTATTTTCATGATCATTTTTTAGGTGAGACCCTTCACCATAAAGAAGAACTTGAAAATATTCATCATTTGTTGCGAAAATCTGTGCGTGGTCTGGAAATAACTGGTACAACAAACCAGGAGGTGAGCAGGATGATGAAAGATTTATTAAAGTTATCGGGTGTTGATAGTATTATCCAGGTTTTAAAGATTTTGGATTTAATAGCCAAGTCCCCGGAATGCCATTTTATTACACATACACACTATGTTGCTTCTCATACTGATGAAGAGAAGGATAGAATGAACAAGGTGTACGAACATGTAATCAAAAACTTCCAACGTAAAATAGCGCTTAAAGAAGTTGCAGATATCGCCAATATGACCCTTACTTCATTTAGCAGGTATTTTAAATCGCGGGTTAATAAATCATTTTCTGATTTTTTAAAAGAGATCAGGATTGATTACGCAGCCAAACTCCTTAATGAAGGAGAATTAAGTATTGAACAGGTATGTTATGAATCCGGCTTTTCTACACTTTCTAATTTTAATAAACAATTCAAAGGTGTAACAGGTAAGCAACCGCTGAAATACAGGAACGAGTACATGAAGGTAAAAATCGATGCTTACAGTGATTTTTAAAGAAAGTTGCGCTGTTAATACTCTCTGTAATACCAAGGTGAATCCCGATGGCAAATTGAGCAAGTTGTTCGAAGATTGCTATGACATAAAAAAACCCACCAACTTAATTTAAGCCGGTGGGTGAAGTTCACCTTTGCTAAAGCTACGGTGAACAATGTCGGGGCGGCAGGATTCGAACCTGCGGCCTCCAGGTCCCAAACCTGGCGCGATACCGGGCTACGCTACGCCCCGATCCTGTTACCGCTTTTTATATTTTTAATCTGCAATCTCTCTCACCTTTTAATCCCCACTCCTTACTTACTAATCTTCAATCTCCCTTTCTAATTCCTGTTCCCATTTACCTTTCTTCACTGGCGGACCGCGTCCGCCATAGCTCGCCTCACAAATTCACTTTCCATTTAATTAGCCCACCTGTTCTAAAAAAAGCCGGTGAGCGACGGCGGAGAGGGAGGGATTCGAACCCTCGATACAAGTTTAAGCTCGTATAACGGTTTAGCAAACCGGCCCTTTCGGCCACTCAGGCACCTCTCCGAGCCCTTTTTTCGGGAGGGCAAAAATAGGGAAAAGTATTGTCAATTGTAATTGTTAACTGACAATTTCACAGATTTTTTTTCGGAGAGCCGGAAACTCGTTCCTGCCACTGATTCTGAGTATCAAAAATACAAAAAGAACTATGGGACCATATTGCCACTTTTAACAAATACCAAATGGATTCAAACCCGGAAAACTGCTGCCTGTTACATAGCAGCCAACTGAACTTTCTGCTGGAGTTCCACTACGCTTTCACGGAACGTGCTATCAGTATCCATCAGATCTTTCACAGTCTGGCAAGAGTGAATGACTGTTGTGTGATCGCGTCCGCCAAAATGTTCACCAATGGTTTTGAGTGAATTTTTTGTAAAAGCTTTGGCAAGATACATTGTGATTTGCCGGGCCTGAACAATTTCCCGCTTGCGGGTTTTCTGAAGAAGTTTATCGTAAGGAACATCGAAGTATTCGCATACCATTTTCTGGATGGTCTCTATCGTTATTTCTTTACTGCTTGTTTTCACAAAATTTCTGAGTACGCGTTTCGCTAAATCAAGGTCAATTTCACGCTTGTTGAGCGAAGACTGTGCCAACAATGATATAAGTGCTCCCTCAAGCTCCCGGACATTGCTGTTGATATTATAGGCAAGATATTTAACCACTTCACGCGGCATATCCAAACCATCATTTTTCATTTTTCTTTCGAGGATCTCGATCCTTGTTTCATAATCCGGAATCTGAAGATCTGCACTTAAACCCCAACGAAAACGACTCAACAATCTTTCCTGTACGCCCTCAAGATCTTTTGGCGGTTTGTCTGAAGAAAGTATAAGTTGTTTACCACTTTGGTGAAGGTGATTAAATATCGCAAAAAAAGCATCCTGTGATTTTTCCGCACGATTGAAGAACTGAACATCATCAATGATCAACACATCTACCAATTGATAAAAATGTATAAAGTCATTGATTGCATTATTGCGGCTGTGATCCTGGAACTGGTTAATAAATTTTTCAGAACTCACATACAAAACCACTTTATTTGGCATCATACGTTTTGTTTCGTTGCCAATCGCCTGGGCAAGATGCGTTTTACCAAGACCCACGCTACCATATATAACCAGCGGATTAAAAGAACTGGAACCAGGTTTTTCAGCAACCGTTTTACCGGCCCTGCGTGCAACCCTGTTAGAATCACCTTCAATAAAATTATCAAATGTATAGATGGGATTCAATTGCGAATCGATCTGCATTTTTTTCAGACCGGGAATCACAAAAGGATTCTTAACGGGATTGTGTATGATTAAGGGAAAATCCATTTCATTATTCGAAAAGGTTTTATACCCATGAGCAGGAACATCCATTGTAAGTGGTTTGTGGGCATGATTACCACTGTCAACCATAATGCGATATTCTAATTGAGCATCTTTACCAAGTACACGACGCAAAGTCTTTGCCAATAAATTTACATAGTGTTCTTCAAGATACTCATAAAAGAACTGACTTGGAACCTGAATTACCAGGATGTTTGATTTTAATTCAACCGGGGCGATAGGTTCAAACCAGGTTTTGTAATGCTGCCACTCGACAATATCTTTAATTATTTCCAGACAATTACTCCAAACTTTATCGAAGGACTTAGCCATTATGCAATAGCGATTTTTAGAATGAGTTAAAGTTTTTTACTCCTCCATTAACACAATTTCACAAGACTTAGATAATAAGTTCTCCACAAAAAATTAACGTAGGGGAGCGAATATCAAAACTTTTTTTTGAAAAAAAAATTTTTTATTCGTTTGATGTTTCAACTATACAACCATGCGTCTTAATCCCATTGTATATTTGTTTGGATGATACCATTCGCACTAGACTGAAACACTGACCGGTAGCGGGTTTTATTAAAACCGTCGTTTAAGAAAATAATAAGAAAAATAAGTTGGCATAATATCTTTTTTTAAAGGGCTTGATATTTATCAAGAATAAAAAACGGCTATGGATTTATGCAACAAGTTGTGTTTAGAAGGGACTATCAACAAGGAAAAAAAATCTTAAAAATTAAACGGATGACGTTATGGGGATTTTTTTTCGATATCTCTTGAAGATACAAATTATTTTAGTCGGCTGATGGTTAAAATTTCTTTTTAAAAAGAATTAGACAAACAATAAGCTTTGCATTGTTTTCATCCAGATTTTGCAAGAAAAAACCCGACAACGTTTCTAACTATTTACATTTCAATGACCCCAAACCGGGAATAATATAGTGTATTTTTGCTGTAATATTTTAGGATAAATACCTAACACCATGCAAAAATCAATTTCGCTAAAATTGCTTCCTTCAGAAGCAAACGATGATAACATTATACAACAGTATGCTGCTCAATCACTCAGCATCTCCCCAACTGAAATTTCAGGCTTCATTATTAACAAAAAATCTATTGATGCACGCGGAAGACAAACTTATATTCTTCTCAATCTTCTAATATATATCAATGAGCCATTTCATAATGAGAAAGTGATCAGGATCAACTTTCCCGATGTTACCCAGTCACCCCAAAAAATTATTGTTGTCGGTGGTGGCCCTGCAGGGTTGTTTGCTGCCTTGAAACTAATCGAAAATGGAATCCGGCCTATTGTTCTTGAAAGGGGAAAAGATGTTCGGTCAAGGCGAAGAGATCTTGCCGCACTTAACAAGGACGGATTGGTGAATCCTGAAAGTAATTATTGCTTTGGTGAAGGCGGAGCCGGAACATACAGTGATGGAAAGTTATATACCCGCAGCACAAAAAGAGGAGATTTACAAAGAGTTCTTTCCCTTTTGTTTCAGTTTGGTGCACCTGAGTCTATTTTATACGATGCTCATCCGCATATCGGAACCAATAAACTGCCGCAGATTATTACTGCTATGCGTAAACAAATCGAAGATGCGGGGGGATTATTCCTATTCGAAAAAAAAGTAACTGATTTTATAATTAATAAGGATCGCATAAATGGCGTTACTGTCGAAGGCGGGGAACAATTCGATGCAAATGCAGTGATCCTTGCAACAGGTCATTCGGCACGCGATATATTTATGCTGCTTCACCGGAAGAACATCCTGGTTGAAGCAAAACCGTTCGCTTTGGGTGTCCGTATAGAACATCCCCAGCAACTTATTGACTCCATCCAATATCATTGCCCTGTTCGTGACGAGTTTCTGCCTCCGGCAGCTTATAGTCTCGTGCAACAGGTAAGTAACCGGGGCGTATTTTCATTTTGTATGTGTCCTGGCGGTATAATCGCTCCCGCAGCTACTAATCCGGGAGAAATAGTTGTAAACGGATGGTCACCATCAAAACGAAACAATCCTTTTGCAAACAGTGGCATGGTTGTGTCTGTCGAACCAAAAGATTATTGGGATGGAGAAACCAGCAATCCACTTGCTGCAATGGAATTTCAGGCCAGCGTTGAACAAAAGGCATTTATCGCCGGAGGCGGGAGCCTGGTAGCCCCGGCCCAACGGGTAGTTGATTTTGTTGAGGGAAAAATTTCAGCATCTTTACCTGACTGCTCCTATCTTCCAGGCATCCGATCAGCAGAGCTAAATACAGTACTACCACGGTTTATCAGCGATTCTTTGCGTGCAGCACTGCCAATGTTTGGCAAGAAGATGCGGGGATATTACACAAACGAAGCAATAATGGTTGCAACAGAGTCAAGAACCTCTTCACCTGTGCGCATTCCACGCGATTCTTTAACGCTTCAACATCCGCAGGTAAAAAATCTCTATCCATGTGGTGAAGGTGCGGGTTATGCGGGCGGTATTGTGAGCGCAGCAATGGATGGAGAGCGCGTAGTCAGCGCGATCCTGGCTGTGTTGAATCCGGTTGGTTCTTAACATCGTTGTTTAACTCATTATCAGTTTTCTTCTTTGCTAACAGCAACTGATTTTTGATCAGGGTGTTTTTTTTATGAGAAATCTTTTCAGACTTAAGATCTCTTTTGTTCTTTTGATTTTTATCCATTAAGATATCGAGAGACGGCTCCCCCGCATCAACCCAGCAGGTATACCAGAAATCTGCGACAAGATTCACAGCCAGCAGCATTTGCAGGTTAACGCTCTTGCCTATGCGTTGATAGTAAGCCTTTGCAAAATCTGTATTGTATGTTTTAACTGTCTTACCTTTTCTTACCTGGATACGATACCTGGAATCGCCGGGGAAATCTTTGGCAGTTAAAGCTTCTTTCTTCAACATATCATCTACAAGCAGGTATGAAGTCCGGAGTGCACCCCAGATCGCCTGTTCGGGATTTTTCAGGTAAGTAACCTTATATGGAATGTACAATTCAAACTGATCCAGGTAGAGCTCGGGCATCATCGATTCCCATAAACTATGCAAACCCTGCTGGCCGGTAAGTTGTCCATCATAATTCAAAGTGGTATGCAGCGGTACATGTGCATCAGCCACATAATGTGCAAGATCAGCAGCATGAAAAAGTATGGAATCTTTGTCCCATGCTTTAAAAGCCGCGGTGAGCCTGTTTTTCGATTCAATCACCTGGTATGGAAGGTACCCATATTTCTGGAGTGAATCTTTGCCATATTTCGCAAGGGCATCTGTGTATTTGAAAGGCATTTTCCATGCTCCCAGCTGATCCGGATCATAGGCTTCAAAATCAATAAAATGTTTTGGCGCTTCGAGTGAATCTTTGTCTCTCCGGGTATCGGCCCTTACTGATTCCTTTACCAGGTAGTCAAGATTCTGATGGAAAAACAAGCCCATTGAGTTGGGAAGAATGTAAATAGCTAATTGGTTTATGGACCGGTGAACCAGGAATCCCCAGCTGGTACAACAGAAACTGATCACAACCAGGATCAATAACGAACAGAAACGGGAAAATGGTTTTTTCATAACTGCAACAAATAAAACATAAATCTGCGACTGATGAGAATGGAAATTTCAAACTTATGTATCAATAAAACGCATTGCCGGCCAAATAATTTTTCGACCACTCAATAATAAAACCCGAAATTGCGATGCACTCATTCATAGTTTTTGTATCATCACAAAACTAACTGGAGTCACATGCCCGGGGCTCCCCAATTAAACCTGTTTGTAATGAATATTCTCGAAGTAAAAAATCTTAAAAAATATTATGCAACCCAGAAAGCGGTTGATGATATAAGCTTCTCACTCGCACCCGGAAGCATATTTGGACTGCTGGGGCCAAACGGCGCAGGGAAAACCACCCTGATCCGGATGATTACCGGTATATTTTACCCGGATGAAGGTGAAATTCTTTTCCAGGGCAAACCTTTTAATGCAGCTGACCATGTGATTAATATCGGTTATATGCCAGAAGAGCGTGGACTCTACAAAAAGATGAAGATTGGTGAACAAGCGGTTTATCTCGCACAATTGAAGGGCCTTAGTAAGTCAGAAGCCATGCGAAAGGTAAAAGAATGGTTTGTGCGTTTCCAGATGGAGAGCTGGTGGAACAAAAAAGTGGAAGATCTGAGTAAAGGCATGGGCCAGAAACTGCAGTTCGTGACAACCGTGTTACATGAACCCAAACTTATTATACTGGATGAACCCTTCAGTGGACTGGATCCTGTTAATTCAAATCTGATTAAGGACCAGATCTATCAGTTGGCGAAAAACGGAAGTAGTATCATATTCTCCACCCACCGCATGGAGCAGGTAGAAGAGATCTGCGATCATATTATCCTTGTAAACAAAGGACAAAAGGTTGTTGATGGTACTGTGCATGATGTTAAGCAGCGGTATAAAGAAAATCTTTATTCCATCAGTATTGACAGATTACCAGCAATTATTGAATCTCCTTATTTTGAAGTGATAGGTCAGAAAGACAATCATAACCTGGTCGTGAAAATACAGGATGGATACAGGTCGAACGATGTGTTAAGACATTTCATCCAGGGTGAAGCCAATGTAAACAGCTTCCACGAGATTCTCCCTTCCCTGAATGATATCTTCATAAAACTCGTTGAAGGGACCCCACTTACACGCCAATTTCAAAAAGTAACTGCTTAAAAAAACTTCATGAATAAGACATGGCTAATTGTACAAAGAGAATATTTCTCCAGGGTACGTAAAAAATCATTTTTGCTGACCACTATCCTGGTGCCGCTTGTTATCATAGGCTTTTATGCAGCTATAATAGCGATATCGGTAAGCGACAACTCAGAAACCGTTAAAGTCGCGGTGCTGGATGAAGCCAACCTGTTTAATAAAAATGTTCTGAAAAGTAAAAACGATATCATTGCGTATGATCTTATAAAAAGCGAAAACGAACAGACTTATAAATCGAAATACAAATCATCGGGATATAATTTTTTTCTGTATGTCCCTAAAACTGACTTTAATAAACCTGCCGGGATCAGGCTGCACAGCGAATCCGCTGTAAGCCTGGGTACGAAGAATAAAATCGAAAGAACGGTTAACCAGGCAATTGAAGCAAAACGACTCGAAGCTGCTAACATTGATCCTGAAAAATACAAAGCAATTAATGCAGATATCAACCTTCAGAACATTATCGATTCTGGAAAGGGTGAAAAGAAAGGCGTAGCTGGCGTTGCTTATGCTATTTCTTTTGCCTGCGGTCTTCTTATATATATGATCCTGATGATCTACGGCACCATGGTAATGCGCGGTGTTATGGAAGAAAAAACAAACCGTATCGCTGAAGTCATCGTTAGTTCTGTAAAACCATTTCAACTGATGATGGGCAAGATTCTAGGTATTGGCGCTGTAGGCATCACACAATTTGTAATCTGGATCGTATTACTTGTCGGTCTGCAGTTTCTTATGCCCGTTTTTTTTCCGGAAATGGGCCAGGAACTCGCACAACAGGCAGCTGCAGGCGCTACACAACCTGAATCCTCAGGTATGTTACTGACAATTACAGAAGGACTCAGTTCAATAAATGTCCCGCTGAATATATTTTGCTTTTTGTTCTATTTCGTTGGTGGATACCTGTTATATGCTTCACTGTTTGCGGCAATAGGCAGCGTGGTAAGTGAAGACCAGTCTGAAGCGCAGCAATTGGTTTTCCCGGTTATGATGCCTATCATACTTGCTTTTGTAATTATGACAAAGGCTATTTCAGAACCTAATAGCAGCCTGGCGGTTTTTGGCAGTCTTTTTCCTTTGACTTCTCCTATCGTGATGATGGCCAGAATCAATTATGATGTTCCGGCCTGGGAATTGATTTTGTCAATGATTTTCCTGGTTATCGGCTTCCTGCTTTTCACCTGGCTAACAGCAAAAATCTATCGCACCGGTATCTTATTATATGGCAAACGGGTAACCTGGAAAGAGATGACGAAATGGGCGTTTAAAAAAAATTAATTATATAACCTCTTTAATGTTCTGCCGCGGGATTTTTTTTAATCCCGCGGCATTTTTTTTATAGATTATCGAAAGTTTTTAAAGCCGGAAACATTTTACGAAATCAATCGTACTTATATACGAAAACAATCGTAATTTGAAATTCTAAAGCTTCTTGTCATGATAATCAATCCTAAACAACATCCTCGTTCTATTGCCATTGCCACGGCCGGGCTGTTCTGTGTAACGCTCATTGCCTGGAATCATGAGCCGGTTTACCAGTCAGGGGATACAATATATTACCAGGACACCGTTCCTTCACAGCGTCCTAAAACTTCCGGACTACGTGATCTTGATGTTGAACTTGAAAAGCTTGACCGGGCAATCGAAAGACTGGAACATTTAAAGACCAGGGACTGGGACCACATATCAGAAAGAGTTCATGAGCAGTTAAACAAGATCAATATTGAGGAGATGTCAAAACAGGCAGAGCTGGCGATGAAAGCTGTTGACCTTAACAAAATCAACATAGAGGCGCAAAAAGCTCTGAAGACAATCGATGTAGAGTTAGTGCAAAAACAGGTTAATGAAGCGATAGCCACCGTAAAAATTGATACCGATGCGATTCAAAAAGCTATGAATGAAGTAAAAATCGATACTGATGTAATTCAAAAAGCAATGAATGAAGTAAAAGTAGAACTCGATAGGGAACTAGCTGAAATAAAGGATCTCAACACTGAAGAAATAAACGAAGCAATGGATGCAGTGAAGGTCGAACTGAAAAAAGCAAAGGAAGAATTAAAAGCTGAAAACAAAGATTTTAAAAAAGAACTGGATAATGCTAAAACTGATATCCAGGAGGCGAAAAAAGAGATCCGCGGATACCAGGATATGATCTATTCAATGGAAAAAGAAGGTTTAGTTGATACAAAGAATGATTATAAAATAGTTTACCGGGATGGTTCAATTTTTATCAATGATAAAAAACAAACAGATGCTGTGACGGCGAAATACAGAAAGTATCTGAAAAATAATATCACTATAAAAAAAGAGAATGGACGTTTCAACATCGATAGCAAGCAATCCAAAGTAGATTGATCGCATAACTATTCGATCGCTTAACTATTCAATCGCATAAATTCTTACAAAAATTTTTCTCTCATGTGACTGTTAGAAATCGGGGCTGTTCTCAGCCCTGTGTTTTTTAGTGGTGAGCTGTGAGTGGGGTAGAAAGTGGTGAGTGGTAAGTGGTGAGTGCAGTTATGAATGAATTGAGTTATGAATGTCAAATAGGTAATTTGTTAATTGGATATGATTATTATCAAATGCGGCCTGGATAGAAGTGTGGGAGTTCCATTCTGGATATGTTAGCTACAATAAAATTTGGAGAGCTAAATTGACTTTAGACTGCCAATGAAAACTATCAAAGTCGAGCAGAGTGAAGGCCCACTGGAGTGAATACAGAATCGTCGATACGATTAAGATTATACAGAAAAAAGCTTAAACTATTAATATATCCCGAAGCGTTGAGATTCGAATTTTAGCAAAGAAGCCTATAAAAAAATATAAAGGGGAATTTTAGAAACAAAATCAAATAACCGCACTCACTCAACAGACACATTCATCACTCTCTTTCATCACTCGTCTCATAACTCATAATTCATAATTCAGTTGAAGTCCATCATTCGCATCATTGGATGAAAATAATCACTGTCTTCTCCCCTGTCTTCTGATTTAAGGTCCATGTTTAACTTTAGGGTGAGACCTTCTTTGATGATAACACCTTCACGACGACAGCTTTTATAACCCTTCTTTTCAAGAACGATTGTTACTTCACCGGATGGCATTTGATTAACTTTAAAGTTGCCACTTGCGTCAGTTGTATATTCTCTCTTATCACTGTTACGTGATCCCATTACAACAACAAGTACACCTGCAACAGGCTTTTTTGTTGAAGCATCCGTAATGCTGCCATGCAAAACCGGCTCGGATTTCCCAAATCCGGCTATTGGCAACTCATTGGCCTTTACAAAAAGGCTCAGTGGCAGGAAAGAAAGGGAAAGAAGTATTTTTTTGACGCCTTTCATATAACAGGTTTTGAGGGCATTTGAATAAAGACAACAACTATTAGGGATATGTTGCACTTCCTCTCAGAAAGTTACTTCAATTATTTCACCACACAAAGCAGGTAAAAAAGATATTCTTACAACTTATCATGATTCACCAAGATCAATCTCAGTGTTGTCGCCGATATTCAGGCTTCTGGCCTCTCCTTTTACTTCGGTATCGCTCCCAATCAGGGAGTGGGTCAAAACTATATCGTAGAGGTCCGCGAAGGACCCGATAATGGAATTTTTTATGATGGAATAGCTGACTGTTGTTCTTTCACCGATTGTCACGTTTGGGCCGATAATGGAATTTTTGATATCGCATCCCGATGAAATGCTGACTGGTGGTACAATGATGGTATTCTCGAACTGATGATCGTCGGCGATAACTCCCCCGAATTTTTTCAGGAGGATGGCATTTGATTCAAGCAGGGTTTCTTTTTTACCACAGTCGAACCAGTTTTGAACCTTGAATGACTTGAATTTTGCGCCCTGGCTAATCATACATTCAATCGCGTCGGTGATGCTGAATTCGCCACGGCTACGAATACCGTTTCTTATATTGTTTTCAATACAGTCAAATAATATTGAAGTTTCTTTTATCCGGTAGATTCCAACAAGCGCCATGTTTGATTTTGGAATCTGTGGTTTTTCAACCACCCGGCTGATCAGGCCGTCCTCTCCAATTTCTGCCACACCGAAATCGCGGGGATCATCCACCCTTTTAACAGCCAACACAGAATATGGAACGTTCAAAAGTTCCTTTACATCATATTCGCAGATGGTATCGCCCAGCACCACGAATATTTCATCATCAGCTACCAGCTCCCTGGTAAGCTGTATTGCATGAGCAATACCATGCCTGTCTGCCTGGTGAACAAAATGACTTTGCAGATCAGGATATTTTTCTCTTATATAATCTTTGATTTTTTCCCCCAGGTAACCAACAATGAAAATGAATTCTGAGATCCCTGCCTCCTTCAGCTGGTCCACGATAATGCTGAGGATTGTTTTCCCGGCAAGTGGTATAAGTGCTTTGGGTTGTGTATATGTATGAGGACGTAGCTTCGTTCCTGCGCCAGCTACTGGGATTATTGCTTTCATTTGTTTAGTGTTTGACACCATGGCCGTCCGAACGCTACGATAGCCATACTACTAATCAGTAAAGGCCATTCCTGGTGTTTAAACTGGTAAGACCCTCCCTTAAGGCGTGTGAAAATAGTGAATTTTGATAAGAAATAATCTTGGGGGTTATTTCCTTAGGTTTATTTTTGCGGTGAATTTAAAAGACCTACTCTTAATATTTATAAATCATGCAAAAAGACACCCAGGTATTTGACCTCATTCGCAAGGAACTTGAACGCCAGCGCCGTGGTATAGAATTGATCGCTTCTGAAAACTTTACCTCGCTACAGGTTATGCAGGCGATGGGTGGCGTTATGACCAATAAGTATGCAGAAGGTTATCCTGGCAGAAGATATTATGGTGGATGTGAAATTGTGGATCAGACTGAGCAACTTGCTATTGATCGTGTCAAACAAGCTTTTAACTGCGATTATGCCAATGTTCAGCCCCATTCGGGTGCCCAGGCAAATGCAGCACTTTTACTCGCCATTATCCAGCCCGGTGATAAGATCCTGGGTCTCGATCTGAGCATGGGAGGCCATCTTACCCATGGATCGGCTGTGAATTTCTCAGGCAAATTATATCAACCCCATTTTTATGGTGTAAAAAGAGAAGATGGCCTGGTTGATTATGACATGATGGAGAAAGTAGCAAAAGCGGAAAAGCCAAAAGTTATTATTTGCGGCGCTTCCGCTTACAGCCGAGACTGGGATTATGCAAGGATACGTAACATCGCAGACAGTATAGGGGCTTTTGTTATGTGTGATATGGCGCATCCGGCCGGGCTGATCGCAAAAGATCTGCTCAGTTCACCGTTCGATCATTGTCATTTTGTTACTTCAACCACCCACAAAACCTTACGTGGGCCAAGAGGTGGTATCATCCTGATGAAAAAGGATTTTGAAAATCCGTTTGGTCAGAAAGACACCAAGGGTAATATCAAAATGATGAGCAACCTCCTGGATATGGCCGTGTTCCCGGGCACCCAGGGAGGACCGCTTGAGCATGTAATCGCTGCGAAAGCTATTGCATTCGGTGAATTGCTGAGCGACGAATTCACTTCCTATGCTAAACAGATTGTAGCCAACGCGCAGGCAATGTCTGGTTTATTTGTTTCGAAAGGATATAATATTGTTTCTGGTGGTACAGATAACCATCTGATGCTTATTGACCTCAGAAACAAAAATATCAGTGGTAAAAAAGCAGAACAGGTGCTTGGCAAAGCGGATATCACTTTAAATAAAAACATGGTACCCTACGATGATAAATCAGCATTCATCACATCCGGTATCCGTGTTGGAGTTCCGGCAATCACAACCCGTGGGATGACAGAGAAACACATGGCAACCGTGGTTGAATTTATTGACAAAGCACTGACCAATGCCGATAACGAGGCTTTACTGGAAAAACTTGCAAAAGATGTAAATGCCTTCATGGATCAGTTTTCCCTGTATCCCGAGTTGGGCTGATGATAGATTGAATGGTTATCTTCGGAATTAATCGACACCTATAATATTTATCCAAATGCTTCAACGTGTTCAATCAATATGGCTGCTGCTGGCTGCAGCAGCCTGTTTTCTTACACTCAAGTTATCATTTTACAGCGGTAATGTGGTCCAGGCAGATCAGACCCGTCTTTTTGAAAACCTCACTGCGATGAGCAATATCTGGCTGATGATCCTGACCTTTCTTCTCGGAACCGGGATCCTGGTGATCGTATTTCTTTACAAGGACCGAAAACTCCAGATGAAACTGACCATTTTCGCTATCCTGCTTTCGATAGTCAACATAGTATTGTTTTTCGGTGAACTAAAAAAGTTTGTGGAAGGTAGCTTCGTTCTTACATCACCGATGGTATTTATTGTGCCCGTTTTCCTGATTCTGGCTTCAAGAGGGATTTATAAAGATCAGAAACTGATAAAAAGTCTGGACAGACTCCGATAAGAAAGTTATGAGTTATGAATTATGAATTATGAAAGTAGTGGTGAGTTGTGAGTGGTGTGAGAACTAACATAACTCAAAAATTTATAACTAAACTCACCACTCACCACTCACCACTCACCACTTATTACCTACCGTCCCAGTTCAAATTCGTAAGATTTGATCCACCGCCCATTCTCCATCTTGTTATTGTTAACTTTTACACGCACGGGTTGTTTACCGTTGTCGAAAACGGTGTGTTTGGAATCCTTGAATTCAAATACATTTTTGGTTTTATAGCCTTTTCCAAGCAGCGCTGACATCATTTTCTGGTATTCGTCCCTGTTATAAGTGCGGTAAGTCAGCACCCGGCTTTTAATATCTTTCAGATTTACATCAACATAGGAAAGCGCCCGAACCCAGGTAGGTGACTGCTCGTTTCTTTCGAGATGGCTGTAATAATACTCTTCGCTTACTGAGTCAACATCTTTTTGCATCAGGCGATAACCCTTTTTCTTCATCAGGGTATCGATTCCAATATGGTCCATATTAACCATGGCAGCCAGCTCATTCACGTTTACTTCCTGGGCTATAACCCGTGCAGGTATTATTATAATAAGTATCAGAATTAACCTTCTCAACATCTCTGGTGTTTCTGCAAAGAAAACTGAATGTGTGCTGATATTATGTTAAAACAGGATAAAGTCAGTCACAAAGCATAATTACAGCTTGCTTTATGGTGCCTGTGAATCCTTTGAAACAAATTGCAACCCTGAAAAACATAGTCGGTTTTGGCTGTTTAAACTGCTATCAGTAAATTGATTACCACGAATTGAGCCTTAAAAAAAAAATTAATCCCCGGGACTTGCACATCATTTTTATTTGTTCTACTTTAGCCTTGTCTAATCCACTCCCTGGAAATCTCAAAGATCCACATCCCCTATTTAAACAGCTACTACCAATCTTCCTACATTAAAGGCCAACACCAATCCTCCTTGTGGTAAACTCACGACTTTACATTCATTTGTATTCGAAACCACTTATATAATATTTAACTTTAATGTACATGAAGAAATTTTACTCTATTCTCAGCCTTTCTATTTTATCACTTGCTTTTTCCGGCAGCGTTTCAGCGCAAGCCCAGAATTGTGCCGACGGTGCCATTCTTGCTTCGGTCGAAGGAAGTAACTGGCCCGGTTCTACTAATTGCCGTATCGTTGTACTCGCTCCAGCGGAGTGGTTTGGTGGCGCTATTGAAGCATACATAGGTGCTGGTTCAAATCTAACAATTGGTACTGCCACCTGGACACTGTCCGGAACCGGCACCCGCCCTGCACGTGGTGTGATTTCTTTCCCTTGTGACCAGGTCGGTGAACCTTTTATCAGCGTTGAAGTGAAATTGAATGGCAATGTTTGTATTAATCAAATTGCATTCAATGCTCCGCTTCCAATCAAATTATCAGCTTTTAACGCAAATCTTCAGGGATCAGGTGTAGTTTTGAACTGGACTTCAGAGCTTGAATCAATGGCTTCACATTATGGCGTTGAAAAAAGCGGCGATGGTAAAAACTTCAATACCATCGGAACAGTTAAGGCTGCAGGTAATTCAGCTAATCCACTGAAATATTCTTTTGACGACAAAAATTTTGCCGGAACAGGATATTACAGATTGAAACTTGTTGATCTCGATGGTAAAAATTCATACTCTAAAGTTGTGTATGTAAATGGTGGATCCGGCGCTTCAACTACACTTTCTGTTTTCCCTAATCCATTCCGTTCTGACGTACAGTTAAAAGGAATCAACGCTTCTGATGTTAACAAAAACAACATCCGCGTGTTCAACGTAGCAGGTAAAGAAGTTAGCTACAGCGTAACAGGAGCCAACTCGATTGCAATAGATGCGAACTTACCAAAGGGTGTATATATCCTGCAGGTTAAAGATCTTCGCTACAAACTTGTTAAAGAATAATTACTTTAAGCTACATATTCAAAAGGCCGGAGTTCTTCGAAACTCCGGCCTTTTGTTTTTAGCGCGTACTATAAATACTTAGCCGTATAACTGCCTTTTACTTTCTTCAAACCTTCGGGCACACCCGCGTAAATTATACTTCCTCCACCATCGCCCGCTTCAGGCCCCAGGTCAATCACCCAATCGGCAGACTTAATAACATCAGTATTGTGTTCAATCACGAGTATAGAATGCCCCTGTCCAATCAGAGCCTGGAAAGAACCGAGTAATTTTTTGATATCGTGAAAATGCAAACCAGTTGTTGGTTCATCAAAAATGAATAAAATATGGCCCTGTGATTTACCCTTAACCAGGAAAGAAGCCAGTTTTACCCTTTGTGCCTCTCCACCTGATAGCGTATCCGAAGACTGGCCAAGTTTCACATAGCCAAGCCCCACATCACTCAAAGGTTTTATTTTTGGGAAGATATCTTTCTCATCTTTGAAAAACTCAAGGGATTCATCGACACTCAGTTCCAGCAATTCATAAATGTTTTTGCCTTTGTAAGTCACTTCCAGCACTTCTTCTTTAAAACGTTTGCCGCCGCAAGACTCGCAGGTAAGATGAACATCAGCCAGGAACTGCATTTCAACAACCTGTTCGCCTTCACCCTTACAGGTGTCACAACGTCCACCATCAACATTGAAAGAAAAATGCTTTGGTTGAAATCCACGCATTTTACTTAATGGCTGCTTCGCATAAAGATCACGTATCTCATCATATGCTTTTATATAAGTCACCGGGTTACTCCTTGAAGACTTTCCAATAGGATTCTGATCAACCATTTCGATCTGCGAGATATAATCCACATCACCGCTGATCAATTTATGAATACCGACCTTATCGCTAAATTCGCCTTTCATCTTGCGTAAGGCGGGATAAAGCACCTGTTTAACCAAGGTGGTTTTTCCACTACCGCTTACACCGCTTACCACGCATAACAAATCAAGTGGAAATACTGCGGTCACATCCTGTAAATTATTTTGTCTTCCGCCTTCAACAACGATTGATCTTTTCCATTTACGTACCTGTGCCGGCGGCTCAATTTTGAGTTTGCCTGTCAGGTATTTACCAGTAAGACTATCAGGATGCGCAGTTATCTCGTCATAATTGCCGCTGGCTACCACTTCACCACCGAGGTGAGAAGCGAGTGGTCCCATATCAATGATATGATCGGCCTCCCGCATCATCATCTCATCATGTTCAACAACAACAACCGTATTTCCAAGATCCCTGAGTTCTTTCAAAACCCGGATCAATCTTTCTGTATCGCGGGAATGAAGGCCGATCGATGGTTCATCCAGTATGTATAAAGAATTGGTCAGATTAGATCCAAGCGAACGCGTTAGCTGTATCCTTTGACTTTCGCCTCCACTCAGGGAATTTGCAAGCCGGTTTAGCGTGAGATAACCCAATCCAACATCCAGTAACGTTTTTAAACGATGATTGATTTCAATAAGAATTCTTTTTGAAACCTGTGCCTGGTATTCGGTCAGCGTTAGTGTCTCAAACCATTTGGATAAATCTTTTACCTGCATCTCACATAACTCACCTATATGCTTACCCGAAATCTGGATATACAAAGCTTCCTTGCGCAGCCGGTATCCATTGCATTCGGGGCAACTTGTCCGCCCACGATATCTGGAAAGCAATACCCGGTATTGCACCTTATAAAGGTTTTGCTCAACTTCTTTAAAAAATGCATTGATCCCTTCCACAAATTCATTCCCTTCCCAAAGTACCCTGTATTGTTCTTTGTTAAGGTCCATGATCGGTTTATGAACCGGGAAGTCGAATTTTTTCGCAGCTTTTATAAACTGGTCTTTCCACAAACTGAGTTTTTCTCCTCTCCAGGGCGCTACAGCGCTTTCGTATACGCTTAGCCGTTTGTCTGGTATTACCAGGTCAGCATCTATACCCAAAACCATGCTGAATCCTTCGCAGACCGGGCAGGCGCCAAACGGGTTATTAAATGAAAACAGGTTTGGAACCGGTTCTTCGAACACAATTCCGTCCAGTTCAAATTTATTTGAGAATGGAAGTTTTGTTGTACTGTTTATTTCAAGTGTCAGCTCGCCTTCGCCTTCATAAAACGCCGTACCGGCAGAATCGGCGATCCGGTGCAGATCATCTTCGTCAAATTCTTTTACAACAAGGCGGTCAATTAACAGGTAAGTATAAATATCAGGCTTCCAGGATGGTGTTTCCAGCAGTTCTTCGAGCCTCATGACTTCACCGGTGCCCTTTGATTTAGGCTTTGGTGCCTGGTATAACCTTGAAAACCCTTTTTGTAAGAGTATATTTAATTCTTCGGTCGTTTGCCGGTTCGCATGTTGCCTGAAAGGAACAAGGATAAGTACCTTGTCGTCGGTTTTCAGCGCACTAATGGTTTTTACAACGTCTGCTACATCGTCTTTTTTTACTTCCCGGCCCGAAACGGGGGAAATGGTTTTCCCTGCCCGTGCGAACAAAAGTCGCAGGTAATCATAAATTTCGGTCATACTTCCGACCGTAGATCGAGGGGTTCTCGTCACTACCTTTTGTTCAATGGCGATAGCAGGACAGAGCCCTTTGATAAAATCTACGTCCGGTTTGCTCATCCGAGCCATGAACTGGCGGGCATAAGCGCTTAAACTTTCGGCATATCTCCGCTGACCTTCAGCAAATAATGTATCAATGGTGAGTGAGGATTTCCCGGAACCGGAAACTCCCGTGACTACAATCAACTTATTCCGGGGAATTTCAACTGAAATATTCTTTAGATTATGAACCCTTGCACCTTTTATATATATGTTATCGGAAGATCTTAGTACTGATTCGCTGGCCGCTTTTGGCTTTTTTGTCTTTACTGGCATATCTGGACTGCAAATTTATTCGATCGAAGCTGGTTTTTAAGTAGAAATATTCATGGAGATTGGGTATAATCTCTAAAAAGATTGCTAAAGTTTTGTTTTCTGCAAAAAGTTAATATCTTTAAACGGTAATTTGTACAATAAATACGAAAACTAAATACATCGCCTATCGAGATCCCCACTTCTACTTATTAAGAAAAGCCGTTTCACACAAAATCCATTTTCACAATTTTTAATATCCTATCACCTTCAAAAACCCGTAGAAGTTATGAATTCTTTACGTACTAAGACCGATCACGAACTCATCCATGATTTCAAGGATGGTAATTTGTATGCGCTGGAAACATTAGTTATCCGCCACAAAGACAAGATGTACACTTCCATTCTGTTCCTCGTTAAGGACAAGTATCTCGCGGAAGACATCTTCCAGGACGTTTTAATTAAAATTATCGACACAATCCGCGGTGGCCGTTACACTGAAGAAGGAAAATTCCTTCCGTGGGCAATGCGTATCGCGCACAATCTTTGTGTAGATCATTTCAGGAAAGTAAAACGTACCCCTGCTATTAAAACCAGCGATGATCGGGACATTTTTGAAGTAATCAACTTTACCGAAGATGGTGCAGACGTTAAAATGATGAAACGTCAGAGCCACGACCGCGTAAGACAGATGCTTGATTTGTTACCAGAAGATCAACGTGAAGTAATCATTCTACGTCATTATGCTGATCTAAGTTTCAAGGAAATCGCTTCTCTTACTAACTGCAGCATCAATACTGCTCTTGGAAGGATGCGCTATGGACTTATCAATCTGCGTAAGATGATGACCCAGAAAAAAATTGCATTATAATCAGTACGAAAGATTATAATAAAGATTATAATTAGATTAAAGTAAAAGTTTTCTATAAAATTTTAACAGCGGCCGTAAAAAGGGAACGGATCGAATGCTTAAATTTGAAGAAAATTATACGCCACGATATTGTCATTCTGTGGCTCCCTCTAAACTCTTTTATTAAATTTGCTTGCTGTTTGGAAGGTTGTTGCAGAATGACGCCTAATTAAAAAGACCTCTGTCGAAAGAAGAGGTCTTTTTTTATTTATACCCGATATTCAGTGATGAGTGATGAGTGAGTTTTGAATGATAAAGTGATGAGTTATCGAGGATGCACTCATAAAGCGAATCCAAAACTCTCTTAACTCATAACTCACTCATAACTCACTCATAACTCACTCATAACTCACTCATAACTCACTCATAACTCATAACTCATCACTTCTTTTTAAAGGCGTTTACCCCACAACTGAGCCATTCCGCAAACTCAGAGGAGTTAGGAGTGTATCCTTTTGTTTTGGTGAGGATTTTTTCGTCCGGGCTGATTATCGCATACTGCGGTTGAGCAACTGCGTTAAAATTTTCCGATTGGAAGGTCGCCCATTTATCACCCACAGTCAGGATCTGTTTAAGCGTTTCGTTTTTCGTCCTATAATTTATCTGGTCAGCAGCGGGAAGTGTTTTGCGTTCGTCAACGTATAGCGACACAACCACAAATTCGTTTTTCATCAACGATCCCACTTTTTCATCCGTCCAAACATTCTCTTCCATTCGCCGGCAGTTCACACAGGCCCATCCTGTAAAATCTATCAATACCGGCTTGTTTTGCTGTTTCGCTAACCTTACTGCTTCTTCATAATCCCTCAGTGGTTCAATGCCCGTTTCACAGTTCACCGGCTTGCCATAAACGCTGTAACAAAGTGGTGGGGGAAAACCACTGATCAATGAAAGATTAGCAGCTTTTGAGTTCGTAACACCCGGGATAAGATAGAGGGTAAACCCTGCAAACATGGCTATAAATACCCACCTGGTTGCACTAAACTTTCCGATCGGGCTATCATGCGGGAACTTGATTTTTCCAAAAAGATAGAGAACCAGCAAAATTCCGATAATGATCCAGGCGCCTATAAAAATTTCTCTTTTTACAAGGCCCCATTGTTCAACCAGGTCGGCGTTTGATAAAAATTTTATTGCCATTGCAAGTTCCAGGAATCCCAATACGACTTTAACGGTGTTGAGCCATCCGCCCGATTTTGGTAGCGATTGCAACCAACCGGGAAACATCGCGAAGATTGCAAACGGTAAAGCCAGGCCGAATCCAAATCCACCCATACCAAAAGTCAGTTGCATTGGACCGCCATTACTTGACAAAGCTCCTACTAACAGGGAGCCCAGGATAGGCCCTGTACAGGAAAATGAAACGATGGCAAGGGTAAGCGCCATAAAAAAGATCCCTGCGAAGTTGGAACCACTCGATTTAGAACCAGCTGTATTCGATACGCTTCCGGGCAGCGTAATTTCAAAGTATCCAAAAAATGAAATCGCGAATACAACGAATACAACAAAAAACAGGAGGTTTAGCCAAACATTCGTGGAAATATTATTCAATATTTCGGGGTTGCCTTCACCTATAAGGTGAAAAGGAAGACTAAGTAATATATAGATCAGGAAGATGAAACCACCATAAACAAGCGCATTCCTTATACCTTTTGAGCGGCTTTGAGACTGCTTTGTAAAAAATGAAACGGTAAGTGGAATTAACGGGAACACACATGGGGTTAATAAAGCAATAAACCCTCCCAATAAACCGAGCATAAAGATCCCAAACAAGCCCTTGCCCTCGGTGCCTTCATCCCCACAATCACTAACCGGGTTATTTAAATCGAAACTATTAATTAAAATTCGCGTTTCCGATTTTGTTCCGCCTTCAAGTGCAACCGAAAAGGGCATTGGGGTCAACGGGTAAAAAGCTTCTCCCCTGCCATAAGTATAGCTCATGGTTCCAATCAGGGTTTCAGGAACTTTGCCAGCAAACTTCAAGGTGACCGCAAAATTGGCTTCTCCATTATAGACCTTAAAAGTCGCGTTATCAAAAAGCGCAGATTTAATACTTTGTGGGCTGCCTTTTTCCTCGAAGGGCTTTAGCGCCTGTATAGAAGAGTCTGAGAACGCGATTTCCACAGCGGGAACTTCAGAGATAATTTCGTTCGGACCATAAAGATCCCAGGCCGCTAAGCCCGGGGTAGTAAAATTCAGCTTATATGTTTTGTCTGCAATCTTCTGACTGCTGACCTCCCATTTAAAAACGGCAGAATCCTGTGCCGCAACTATTGCATAAGTAAATAATAAACAAATTGTAAATAGAAAAACGCGTGTCATCATCCGCCTATGTTTACAGCGAATGGAATTTCGGTGGGCGGTAAACACTGCTTATCATCACAAACCATAAACTCTACTTTCCCTGCAAGATTGGTTTTTGCAGTTCCACGAACCTTGACTACCTGAATAAAATTTACAGACTTTTCGTAGAACCTTACTTCTGACTTGAACGCGTCTTCATAGACCTTTTTCATCTTACCAACTTCCTTAACGTTCCCGTCAAAGCTGAGCAGTGGATTTTTTGTGAAATTAAAAGCTGTTGACAGAGGGCCTTCGCCGGCGTTCTGCGCATACATATGCCAGTTGGAATTGATGTCGGCAGTCATATGGACCTCATAAGTTTTATCTGCAATTTTTTTCGCAGCAAAAGACCACTTAACCTGCTTCCCGGACTGGGCTATCGACAAAAAACATGAGAAAAGAAGAAAACCAATAAGTAAAAACTGCTTCATAAACTATGTTTAGCTATATAACTCAAATCTGTGCTCAAAATTCTATCTTATTATGCTAATAAAAGACTAAAAATTGACCAGATCTGTTACAGGTTTTACAATTTCAGATGGTCTTACAGCGAAAAGCGACTCCAGGATCAAACGACCGTCCGTATTCCCAAGACTGGAAGAACAGGCACGTTCAGGATGGGGCATCATACCAAAGACATTTCTTTCTTTATTACAGATTCCGGCGATGTTACGGGTTGCACCGTTGGGATTTACGATTCCATTAGGATTCACTTCATTGGTGATATTTCCTTGTTCATCGCAATAACGGTAAAGCACCTGGCCATTTTCTTCCAGTTCGTCAATGACGTTTTCAGTTGCATAATAGCGACCTTCGCCATGTGCAACCGGCAGTTTGTAAACCTGCTCAGATTCCGGGCTACGGAGATAAATGTTTTTGCATACGAACTGCTGATTTGCATTTCGCAGCAGCACCCCTGGAAGCAGGTGCGATTCGCATAAAATCTGGAAGCCGTTACAAACACCCAACACTTTTCCACCGGCTTTTGCAAATTCAATTACACTTTGCATCATCGGGCTGAACCTTGCAATAGCTCCGCAGCGGAGATAATCACCATACGAAAACCCACCTGGCAAAACAATACAATCATCCTGTGCAAAAGCGGCCAGGGACTTGTCTTTGTGCCAAAGCATCAAAACTTCCTGGTTTAGATCATTTTGCAGCGCTTCCTGCATATCTCTGTCACAATTGGACCCCGGAAAAACTACAACTCCGAATTTCATTTTAAGCATTTGGTTGAAGAGGTCAAAGATAAGAAAATCAGGGAAGGAAATAATTGACGTAAATGGCAAAAGCGAAAATCATCCAGTGCATCACCACGGGGAACCATTTATTTATTGGGTAATAATAAGCAGCAGCGTGGAAAGCAGCCAAAGGCATCACGGAAAGAGCCCAGTTTACATAATTATTCTCACCGCCGTTTACAACGATTATAAGCAAAGACATAATGAGGAATAACAAAAGCAAACTCCAGTTTTTCCTGCCCTGGATCAGCATTTTATTCAGATTATTCTGAACGAATATTCCCCCTATTATAAACGGAATTACAAGCAGAACAATACTGAAAGTGACTGCCAGGGATGAAGGCATGGTCGGCAACCTGAAAGAGATCGTAGGGAGCATCTGACGCCAATGCCATTCGTTTTGAAAATATAGTATTAAAAGAAGGAAATAATATGGCGCACTGATTCCCAGTAAACCTATCAGCCATTCCTGGATGCGGAACGGACGCATAATATACAGCGCCAGCAGTAAAAGCAACACAAACACTATTGCCGGTTGATATAATAAGGTCACCACACCGAGTATCATCCCTATATTAAAAATGGACGCAACCGGTTTTGGTGTATTATAAAGGTTCGTCATCCTGTAAAAGATCCAGATCAGGAACAGGTTGATGATAAGCGGGGCCGAGAAATAGTTCCATTCGGGAAACAGGGAGGTTAACAACAAATAGGACATAGCCGGCAGAAAATTCGGCTTCGGCAACATTTTCAGCTCATTACAGATCCTGTTGAAAAGTGTTGCCTGCAAATACAACAAAATGAAACTGACGATGGTATAGATGATTGCGGGTAGCCTCAACGGCTCAAGATAGTCGAGCAACCAGGTGTAAAGATAGTGGTCATCCCCGGGGTGACGTACGGGTCCTGACGGATGCAGGAACATGCCGAATTTAAGCAGCATCCCATAAATGATAAGTATTACCGCATTGCCCTGGTTTTTTTGCCTGAAAATGCCAATCACAGAGGATATTTAACTCAATATTACAATTAACTCCATCAAATTCAATCATTCGCGTGAAAAATCGACTGAATTTTTCGGTTTACTAATTGGAAGTATCTACCGGGTGAAAAGTTAGAATTCTATTTTGGCAAACGTCAGGTAATTGCGGTACTGGCAGGGGACAACCATTGCCCTTGCACTGATCTGTTTTCCATATCGTGGCATAAATTCCACTCCCCGTTCCAGGTTCTTAAGTGTAGGGCGCCGGGTAATCTTGCCATCCGGGCTAATGCTCTGATCATTCAGCAACAGGGTCCTTTTTTCGTATTGATTAAACAGGAAATGAAGTTCGCCGCCGGTGTTCATAATCTGGTTGGAAATAAGTGCGTCGCTTTCATCATCATATTGGGTTTTGGGGATGATATTTGTCCATTCTACCCCTCCATCCATATCAAAAGAGATGATCATAATATTTTCAGCATGATAACGGGTCGACTGGCTGCCGCCAAACCTGTTCCATGGCGAACCATAACCATAAGGGCTGTAAAAAGGCGAGTAATAATAGTTTGGTGAACTGAATCCTCCACCCCAGGGATTGTTCCAACCCATATAATCCCATCTGTTAAAAGAGTTGCCTCTTGAACTGGTATACATCGATTCGCTAATAAGCAGGTAGCCGCCATCTTTGCGGGTGATGATATTTTTGATAAAATAATCATTGAAAGCAAGCCTGATATTGGCGTCGGGACCTTTGGCTGTCCGACGCAGATCATCCGAAAAGCCTATAGTGGTTTCTTTGCGGATGCCGTTAATAGCTTTGTCCCAGACAACAGTATAGAGACCTTCAATATTTCCCCTTTTCTGTTTATAGAAGAACCCGCTGAATAAAAAACGCTTATTGGTATTATCCACCTTGATCTTGATCTCGTCGAGTATCCGGTCACCGGTTTTCAGATCAAGCATGATAAACTCTTCCTTATCATGCGGTTTCACACCAAGTTTAAGGTCCGAAATAAAATCATTGTTTCCCTTACGGATGAATTTCCCGAACACCATCTCACCTTCATTATCAAGGAGGAAATCGGTGAAGTAATCATTCTTCTCCTCCATGGGCATGCTGATACGGTGCTTGGTCTGAAGCTTTAGCTCTTCATCAAATAACAGTGTGGTGAAAACAAAATTCTTTTGATTTTTGCTGTTGATCTTAAAGATCATTATTTTCTTTTTGTCGTCGCTGAAGATGGTCGAATAGATCTTGTTATTAGCCGACCAGCCTATCTTGGTAGTATCAAGTTCAATGGGATCCTCCATCATTTTTCCCTGGCTGTTCAGCTTCACACCCATACAATAAAGGATATTTTTATCCTGGTATTGATAGATCATCCAGGCATGGTCTGGATAAGGGATAAAGTCAACATTCACCCAGCGATTACTTTTGTTGAGGTCTATCCTGTCCACCAGTTTCATTTCCCCATCATAAACACAGATGTCGTTCTCTGTGCGGTTATTTTTGAAGACAAGTATATTGTTGCCAACCTTACCGATGATATCAAAATTTGTTCTGCGGCTGTCTTCACGCTCGGGCTCTGAATAATATATTCTTTGTGACATCCCCGCAAATGAAAAACAGGCTAAGAGGAAAAATGAAAGAAGGAAAGGTTTATAATACATACAAGTTTGTTGAAGAGAGATATGAATTATTAGTTATGAATTATGAAAATATCCTCACTATGCCAAATTAAGCATTACGGTACGGGTTCCCAAAATTTGACACCATTTTTAGGCTTTTATAATATACGCATTTTAGCCTTCTATTTTAGCCTTCTAAAATATACGCAAAATTATAAGATGCGGTTAGGTCAGGATCTGTTGGCAGGCAGACATAAAACATCTGTTAAATAGTTTTTTTCCGTATACCTTTGTACGGCGCCGGTGATCCTGGCGCAATTTTGTTAAATTAACCCTTTCACCCTAGCCACACTTAACTATTTTATCGTGGGCAAACAGACGAACAAGGTCACCGCAGCGGGTTTAATCATAGCGCTCGGTATTATTTACGGCGACATAGGAACATCTCCTCTTTACGTTTTCAACGCAATCATTTCAGACAGAACTATTACAGAATCTTTGATCGTCGGAAGTCTTTCATGCATTATATGGACCCTGACGCTGCAAACGACAATTAAATATGTTACGCTGGTTCTTAAGGCAGACAATCGTGGGGAAGGTGGCACTTTTGCACTGTATGCCCTGGTAAGACGTCAAAAAAAATGGCTGGTGCTCCCGGCAATGCTTGGTGGTGCAGCTTTGCTGGCTGATGGAATTATTACACCTCCTATCTCTATAACTTCGGCTATCGAAGGCCTGCGCGAATTACCCGTGCTGAGAGAACTCGGCAGACACGATAACACAATCGTGATCATTGTTATCAGCATTCTAGTTTTGTTTTTTTTCCTTCAGCAATTCGGCACAACTGCCATCGGGAAGCTATTTGGTCCCATCATGTTCATCTGGTTTACCATGCTGGCAATACTGGGTGTGTACCATTTATTTGATGACCCTTCAATCTTTAAGGCCTTAAGCCCGTATTACGCCATCGACTTCCTCGCGACTTATCCAAGCGGATTCTGGCTATTGGGAGCCGTGTTTTTGTGTACTACCGGAGCCGAAGCTTTATATAGTGATCTTGGTCATTGTGGCAGGGATAATATCCGCACTTCCTGGTTTTATGTAAAAAGCTGC
Source organism: Flavitalea sp. (assembly GCF_035489435.1). NCBI lineage: Bacteria > Pseudomonadati > Bacteroidota > Chitinophagia > Chitinophagales > Chitinophagaceae > Flavitalea > Flavitalea sp. The sequence continues at coordinate 17,005 of NZ_DATHKG010000091.1, read as the reverse complement.
CTGCTGCTGAATTATTTCGGCCAGGGGGCTTATCTGCTTGCCAATTACCGTGGTATCACCGTTGATGAAGCCGCAAGAAAACTGAGGGGCATTAATGCATTTTATGATCTGATGCCACACTGGTTTATAATCCCCGGGGTTGTAATAGCCACCACGGCTGCCATTATTGCCAGCCAGGCAATGATCTCCGGTTCATTTACCCTGATCAGTGAAGCTATGCGGCTGAACCTTTGGCCAAAATTCAAGATCCGCTATCCATCTGAAGAAAAAGGTCAGCTTTTTATCCCCGGCATCAACATGCTGCTTTTCATCGGTTGCGTCGGCGTAGTTCTTTATTTCCGGGAATCCAATAAAATGGAAGCAGCTTATGGACTGGCAATTATCGTGACGATGATATCAACCACGATACTTTTTGCTAATTATATGATTGGAAAACGGGTGCCGGCAGTATGGATCTATGTGTTCCTGATCGGATACTTCATCATTGAATCTGCTTACCTGATTGCGCTGCTTCAAAAGTTTACTCATGGTGGTTATATCACCCTGATAATGGGTGGTGTGATGTTTGGAATCATGTACGTTTGGTACCGCAGCAGGAAGATCAAAAACCGCTACGTGGAATTTGTGAGGCTGGAACATTATATTCCACAAATCCAGGAACTTAGCAATGACAGAACAGTACCTAAGTATGCCACTCACCTGGTTTATCTCACCAGTGCCAATAACCCAAAGGAAATAGAACATAAGATCATTTATTCTATCCTGAATAAAAAGCCGAAACGGTCAGATATCTATTGGTTTGTTCATGTCGACACGCTCGATGATCCTTATACCTGTGAGTACAAAGTGGATCACATCATCCCAAATGACATTATTCGGGTGGAATTCAGGCTTGGTTTCCGTATGGAACCAAAGATCAACCTAATGTTCCGTAAGGTGGTAGCTGACCTGGTTGCAAACAAGGAAGTAAATATCACGAGCCGGTATGAGTCGCTGGAGAGAAATAATGTAGTAGGTGATTTCCAGTTTATCGTCATGGAAAAATACCTAAGCCAGGATAACGAACTGCCATTTTTCGAACGGGTTGTTATGAAATTGTACTTCTGGCTCAAAGAACTTAGCTTGTCTGAGGAAAAAGGATTTGGGCTCGATACGGCCAACGTAACAATTGAAAAATTCCCGCTGATCGTAGCACCGGTTACGAACTTAAAACTGAAGCGAATACACCCAATAGAATTATGAATTATGAGTTATGAATTATGAAAGTAGTGATGAGTTGTTTGAGTGATGGGCGACTGATAAGTGATAAAGTCGAACCGGAAATTTAAGAATTAACTCATAACTCAAACAACTCATAACTCACTCATAACTCATCACTCATAACTCATAACTATATTCACATGGTTTTCTGGGTTTATGTTATCGGGGCTGTCGTTTTGCTGTGGATACTGATCTACTTTATTCAGGATCGTTTTATTTTTAAGCCTGAAAAACTCAAACAGGATTTTCAGTTCAGGTTTGATGTGCCTTTCCGTGAACTATTTTTTGATATCGGTCCTAAGGTAAGAATCAACGGACTGCATTTTTACAGAAAGGACCCTTTGGGCCTGATATTTTATCTGCATGGCAATACGAGGAGTATAAAGGGCTGGAGTAAATATGCAAAAGATTTTTATCGCTATGGCTATGATGTGGTGCTTGCTGATTACCGGGGATTCGGGAAAAGCACCGGCAAAAGAAGCGAGGCTGACCTGTTGGGAGATATGCAATTTGTTTACCAGAAACTGGCAGAACAATACACAGAGCATCATATCCTTGTTTATGGAAGAAGCCTTGGGAGTGGATTTGCCTGCAAGATTGCTTCTGAAAACAAACCTCGTTACCTGATTCTTGATTCACCATATTACAATTTCCTAAAAGTGGTCGGAAGGTTTCTTCCACTCCTACCCCTTAAATGGGTGCTACGTTATCATCTCCGTACGGATAAATGGATCCGGCACGTGAACTGTCATACTTATATTATTCATGGCACAAGGGATTGGTTGATTCCTATACGTCATAGCGAAGCTTTACAAAAAATCAATCCAAATAAAATCACATTGATACGCATAGACGGTGGCGGTCATAATAACCTAACTTCGTTCCCCGAATATCACAACTTCATCAGGGATATTCTGCAGTACTGATATGAACAGAAAAAAAGTATTTCGCTGGCTAAGAATTATCATATTAATTTATGCTTCAACAGGCATCCTGATTTATTATCTGCAGGATTATATTTTGCTTCATCCCAAAAGCCTGCCCCCGGATTATAAATTTTCATTTTCCCAGCCTTTCAAAGAGTTGAACATTCCTTATAATGCCAACTCAAAAATGAACATCGTTCAGTTTAAAACTGCCGATAGCGTAGTGAAGGGTGTGGTACTTTATTTTCATGGTAATCGCGAAAACATAAACAGGTATACAGGCATTGCACCTTTGATTACAAAACATGGCTATGAAATATGGATGATAGACTATCCGGGTTTTGGCAAAAGCACCGGTAATTTTTCAGAACAGGTTTTGTACGATTGGGCACTGACTTTTTATAAACTGGCAAGAGCGAGATTTAAACCGGATAGTATTATCATTTATGGTCGTTCACTTGGTTCCGGTGTTGCTGCGCAATTGGCTTCCATCAGGGACTGTAAACGGTTGATCCTGGAAACACCCTATTATAGCATGCCTTCAGTTTTTAGTAGTTATGCCCCGATTTATCCGTTTAATAAGATCATTCACTACCAGTTCCCTACCTGGCAATATCTTCAAAAAGTGGATGCACCGGTAACTATATTTCACGGTGAAGATGACGGGGTCATACCAATGCGGAACGCAAAAGGACTTCAGCCTTTACTGAAACCAGGCAGTGAATTTATCATAGTCGAAGATGGTAGCCATAATGATCTTTTCAGGTTCCCGACATTTACCGCAAAACTTGATTCAATCCTAAGCCTTCATTAAAAAAGCAAGGCCTGACCCAGGCCTACATAAGCCTTTTAATATTCAAAGCCTGACTAAGTCTTATCGAAGCTTTCCTTAAATAAATGAGTACAGCTCAAAATAAATTCTTAAATAAATGTAAAACTCACTTGATATTTTCTGTTAATCTCCCAAAGTGACTTTCATTTTTCCAACCTTCAGCTCGTAACTGATCCCGCTTTTCAGTGCATAATTTTCTTTATTATGACTCACCGGGAAACCAAAACAAACCGGGTATTCATAATCTTTCACATGATCGTGGATCAATTCGTTGATCGTTTTACCAAACGGCCTGTCCGTATCTTTCATGTCAGTGAAACCTCCTATAATTAGCCCCGCAAGATGATCGAGTTTACCAGTTCTTTTTAATTGCACAAACATCCTGTCTATGCTGTATAATTGTTCTCCAATATCCTCCAGGAAAAGGATCTTGCCTTTGGTTTTAAGTTCTGATGGAGTTCCCAGAATGTGAACAATAAGCGCGAGGTTGCCACCAACCAACTCCCCTGTTGCCCTGCCCTTGTTGTTGAATACGTGAGGAACACTACTATAAACGGCGGACTTGCCTTCCATTGCATGTTTTAATGATAGCACATATTCGTTCATATAACCGTCATCATTAAATGCAGCCGCCATCGGGGCATGCAGCGTCGCTATCTTGTAATTCCGGTTTATATGTGCATGTAAAACGGTTATATCACTGAAGCCGATAATCCATTTCGGTTTTTTTTTGAACTTGCGAAAACTCAGCCTGTCTATGATTCTTGATGTGCCATAACCGCCCCTGGCGCATAAAACCGCGTTTAAGCTGTCATCATCAAGCATTGACTGGAGATCTTCTAAGCGCTCCTCATCAGTGCCTGAAAAATAATTTGCTGAATTGCTTTCGAGTGTCTTCCCTCTTTTCACTTTATAACCCCAATCCTGCAGAACTTGTATACAGGTTGCTGCTTTTTCTGCATTCATAAAACCGGCAGGGCATACAATCCCTATGGTATCGCCTGGTCTCAGATATGGGGGAATCCGGATCATTGTTATGTTATTAATTCTTTGAATTATTACTTATCTCTTTAGTTTGCCACGCTTATCACTTTAGCTTGCCAATCTTATCTCTCCAGCTTGCTAAAATTATCTGTTTAGCCTGCCAACTACCAGCATTTTATTGATCTTTCCAATCTTACTTATAAAGGTATGTTTGTCGGTAATGATTCATTTTATCCATTAATCTCTCAACTCTTTCAATGTTACACTTTTTTCGTTCACATCCAATTCATGTTTTACACCACATTTCAGTGCATAATTATTCTTTTGATGGCCCACCGGAAAATCAAAACACAATGGGTAATTGAAATCACGGATCTGGTCCCGGACAATATCATATAATGTTCTGCCAAAATCCTCACCCGGATCATCAGGTTTTATTTTGAAGCCTCCAATAATGATGCCGGCCAGCTGATCGAGTTTTCCGCAACGTTTAAAATGACGAAACATCCTGTCTATGCTGTATAGGTTTTCATTGGTGTCTTCTACAAATAATAAACAATTTTTAGTATTGAGGTCCGACCGGGTGCCCGTGAGGGTTTCAAGGGTTTTCAAATTACCACCCACCAATATACCACTGCCGATGCCTTTTCGGTTCTGGGGATGAGGGATCGTATTATATACGCGCGTCTTTCCACTAAGCGCGTCACGGATCGATAAAATTGTATCCACCTGCATAGGATCAGCCAGGTTCCAGTCATCCGGAAAGCTATTACACATTTTTGAATGGATGGAAGCAACCTGGAAATTTGCAGCCAGATGGCTATGGATCACCGTTATGTCGCTAAACCCGATGATCCATTTTGGATTGGTTTTTATCTTGTCAAACTTTATCTGATCAATGAATCTGACTGCTCCATAACCACCGCGGGCACACATGATAGCCCTGACTTCCGGATCATCTATCATATCCTGCAAATCCAGCATGCGTTCCTGGTCGGAGCCACCAAAAGTAAAATCCCTCTTGCCCACCGTATTACCAATTTTTATACGATAACCCCAGCTTTCCATCAGGTTTATAGAAGGCCTGATAGCTTCATGTGAAATAAAGCCCGCCGGGCAGGTTATGCCAATAAGGTCACCTTTTTTAAGATATGGTGGAACAGTAAAAGTTGAAGTTTCTTTCACAAAGTCTTTTGCAAACGATAAAGATGGAATTGAGAGGGCACCGGTAACAAAAGAGAGAAATGCTTTTCTATGCATCTTTAAAAGTAAAAAAAATCGGTGATTCAGCTGAAGCTACCTGTCAGTTCAAACTGAGGATTCCAGACTACCTCCCATAGATGATCATCGGGATCTGCAAAATATCCCGCAAAACCTCCATAAAAAGTATCCTGGGCCGATTTAACGATTCTGCCACCAGCCTTTGATACCTCATTCAAAACTTCAATCACTTCTTCTTTTGTGCCAACATTATGGCCGATTGTAAACTCGAGTGAACTCGCAGGCACAACCGGAATATTCGTGTCAGCAGAAATACTTGATTTTGGCCATAAAGCAAGTTTAAGACCGTTCTCAAGATCGAAAAATGCTACTGCACCATTTTCGAATTCTCTTCCTATGATCCCCGGGGTGATCAGCCCCAGGCCTGACTGATAGAAATGGACAGACTTCTCAAGGTCTTTCACCCCAAGTGTTAATACGGTTATCCTTGATTTCATAAATTTTATTTTGATGATTAATGCTTCATTTGATGATTAAAACTTCAAATGTATATCAATCCTATCCAGCGATTCTGTCATATGAAAATTTGTAGAAACCCATTTAAGCCAGGGAACCGATGTCTGTAAAAATTGGGGCGTTGCGATGGATACGGTATTTTTGCAGACTCAACCGGTCAATACCGGCTGATATAATGCGTCTTAACTATGACAGATTACAAAAGAATTCTGGTTACCTCAGCCCTGCCTTATGCAAATGGCCCGGTTCATATCGGTCACCTTGCCGGATGTTACCTCCCATCTGATATTTATGTAAGATATCAGCGTGCCAAAAAAGCCGATATAAAGTATGTATGCGGAACCGATGAACATGGTGTACCTATCACCATCCGCGCAATGAAAGAAGGGATCAGCCCGCAGGAGGTTGTCGACAAATATTATACCATCATCAAAGACAGCTTCGAACAGATGGGCATCTCGTTCGACATTTTTTCACGCACCACAAATAAAACGCACCACGAGACGGCTTCTGATTTTTTTACGACGCTTTATAAAAAAGGGTTGTTTGAAGAAAAAGAAACAGAGCAGTATTACGACGAAAAGACAAATACTTTTCTTGCTGACCGGTACATTACCGGTACCTGTCCCGTTTGCGGGAATCCAAATGCGTATGGCGACCAGTGTGAAAGATGTGGAACCAGCCTGAGTCCTGAGCAATTGATCAATCCAAGATCAACCTTAAGCGATGCGGTACCAGTGAAACGAAAAACAACACACTGGTATTTTCCACTGCAACAATTTGAACCCTGGCTTAAGGACTGGATCATTGAAGGACATAAGGAATGGAAAAACAATGTGTATGGTCAATGTAAAAGCTGGCTCGATGCAGGTTTGCAGCCAAGGGCAATGACCCGGGACAGCAATTGGGGAGTAAAAGTGCCTTTGCCCAATACCGAAGGAAAAGTGCTTTATGTCTGGTTCGATGCACCAATTGGTTATATTTCTGCTACCAAGGAACTAACGGCCGATTGGGCAGATTACTGGTGCAAGGATGATACAAAGCTTGTGCATTTTATCGGGAAGGATAATATCGTTTTCCATTGTATCATTTTTCCTGCGATGTTAAAAGCACATGGCGGCTTTGTATTGCCTGATAATGTACCGGCGAACGAATTCCTTAACATCGAGGGCGAGAAAGTTTCAACCAGCAGGAACTGGGCGGTATGGGTACACGATTATATCAAGGATTTTCCGGATCAGCAGGATGTGCTCCGTTATGTACTCTGTGCAAACTCACCCGAAACAAAAGACAATGATTTTACCTGGAAGGATTTCCAGGACAGGAATAACAGCGAACTTGTTTCCATATTCGGAAATTTTGTTAACCGCACCTTTGTGTTAATGCATAAGCTCTGTAATGGCAAGGTACCACCATTACATGCCGAGGTAACCGATGCGCGTGATCTGCAGATGCTTGGTGAGTTTGAAGCCACCAGACTAAAAGTAGAGTCGCTGCTGGAACAATATAAGTTCCGTGATGCTTTGTTTGAAGTGATAGATCTGGCCAGGAAGGGTAATAAGTTTATGCAGGAAAGAGAGCCATGGATCATCGCCAAAAAATTAGCTGAACAACCCGATCTGCAAAAGAGGATAGATAACTGTCTGCATATTTGTTTGCAGTTAACTGCAAATCTTGCTATTCTCATTTCGCCTTTCCTACCTTTTACTTCAAAAAAGATGCTTTACATGATGAAGGTGGTGGATAAGATGCTCGACTGGGAAAACGCCGGAAAAACAAAACTTTTAAGTGTAGGATATTCGCTTCGTCCGCCGGAACTATTATTCCGGAAAATCGATGATGCAGAGATAGCTGCGCAGGTTGAAAAACTCAAAGCGGGACTGGTAAAGCCTGCATCAACAACAACGGAAATCGACGGCGCAACAGGACAAACTAAACCGGGGTCAGATATGGACAAGGAAACAACAACAGGTAAAACAAATAATGCAGTTGCAGATAAAACTGTTGCAAATAATGATGTTACAAATAGTGATGTTACAAATAGTGATGTTGCAAATAAAACTGCAGCAACCCAACCAGGAAACGAACAATCAGCAAAGACTGAACAGGAAACCGGAACGGCAGCCATAAAACCGGAGATCGTTTATGATGATTTTGGAAAGCTCGATCTTCGGGTAGGCAAAATCGTTAGTGCCTCGAAAGTTGAGAAAGCTGACAAGCTATTGAAACTTTCAGTGGACCTGGGATTCGAAACCCGGACTATCGTCTCCGGAATTGCTTTACACTTCAAACCTGAAGATATTGTGGGCAAACAGGTAGTGGTAGTTGCAAATCTTGCTCCCCGCAAAATGCGTGGTATTGAAAGCAATGGTATGATCCTGATGGCTGAAGACAAAGGCAAGCTAAGTTTTGTAAATCCTGACGAGGAAGTTGGTCCAGGCGCTAACGTCAGTTAATCCAGTTATGAGTGATGAGTTATCATAACTCAAAATACCAGGCCAATAACTAAGTCCATAACGTTTGTCTGCGTCGGCCCTGTTTTTATCAGCCCGCCATACTTTTCAAAAAAATGATAGGCATCATTGGCAGATAAAAACTTTTGAGCCAAATCCTCACCTCCCGCGGCTTTGAGGATATTCGACAGCCCGGCATCTATCATAGCTCCTGCCGCATCTGTAGGGCCATCGGTACCATCAGTTCCGCCTGACAAAATCACCGGGACCTGGTTGGGATCGACATCTTTTTTTATTAGCTCACAAAGCGCTGCCAGCACAAAATGTTGATTTCTTCCCCCCATTCCTTTTCCCCTGATAGTAACCGTAGTTTCTCCGCCCATCAGCAGGCATGCAGGTTTTGTGCCGGTGTATAACAGGCATGTCTCCACGAACTTCGCGGCTTGTTCTTCTGCTTCCCCTTCCAACCTTGTATTTAGAATTAAGGGATGATATCCTTTTTCAGTCGCAGCTTTACACGCCGCCTGCAGGCTGACACCGTTTGTTCCAATAAGGAAATTACTTGTGTTGCCGAATGCCGGATCACCCGGTTTCGGTGTTTCCGGAACCAGCCCGTTAGTACCGTCTTGCAAAAATCGCAATATAGCAGGCTGCACCCTCGCAGCAAGATTATACTTGTTCAGTATTTCAATCGCCTCCGAAAAAGTGGAAGGATCTGATACTGTTGGTCCGCTGGCAATAACAGATAATTCGTCGCCATTCACATCGCTCAAAATCAGTGATACAAGGTTGGCGGGGAAAACCTTTTTTGCAAGATGTCCTCCTTTGACAAGCGAAAGATGTTTACGAATACAGTTGATCTCATCGATAGTCGCACCAGATGCAAGCAGTAACCGAACAAGATCCTGCAAGGCTTCCGTGGACAGGCCGGGAGGAACATCAGCCATCAAAGCCGAAGCACCCCCACTCACCAGGAAAATTACAAGATCATTTTTCTCCAGATTTTCAACCAGGCTTAAGATTTTAAGGGTGGCTTCAATGCCATTTGAATCGGGTACAGGGTGACCCGCTTCGAGGCACTCTATTTTTTCCAGTGGTAGCGAATGACCATATTTAGTGATAATCAAACCGGCACTTATAACAGGCATTAACACCCGTTCAACGGCCACCGCCATAGCCGCGCTGGCCTTTCCTGCACCAATAATTATCACCTTACCCAGGGCCTCCCTTCTAAATGAACGGTCACCCACAATCAGCAAATCTTTATTTAATGAAACATGACCAGGTATAAGCCGGGCTGGTTGAACGGATCCAACCCCAGCCATGAAAATTTCTTTTGCATCTTGTAAAGACATTCGCCAATAATATCAAAGATTGCTCAATAAATTCCTAATTGCTTTGGGCTATGGCAGAAAATACATTTTTGTTATATCTTCGGAGTAAATAGTTGTTTAACTAACTAATTTCCGTTGGCCCTGGCAAAAAATTAAAATATTATCAGATGAAAAGAATAATCAGGAAAGTTGCAGTGCTCGGATCTGGTGTGATGGGATCAAGAATCGCTTGCCATTTTGCAGGTATCGGTGTACCTGTTTTGTTACTTGACATGATTCCAAAAGAGCTAACCCCAGCCGAACAGGCAAAAGGCGCTACTCTTGAACTTCCTGCAGTGAAAAACAGGATAGTTAATGAAGCGCTTGCTGCAGCTGTGAAATCGAACCCTTCCCCGCTTTATTCAAAAGATGCCCTTAAGAAAATATCAACAGGGAACTTTACTGATAATATGAAAGATATCGCTTCCTGCGACTGGATCATCGAAGTGGTGGTGGAAAGGCTGGATATCAAACAACATATATTTAAGGAAGTTGAACAATACCGCAGGCCGGGAACGCTGATCACATCAAACACTTCCGGTATTCCCATTCATATGATGGACGAAGGGCGAACTGATGACTTCAAAAAACATTTTTGCGGTACACATTTTTTTAATCCGCCGAGATATCTGAGATTATTAGAGATTATTCCAACTCGGTTTACTGATCCCGCCGTTGTCGATTTCCTGATGAACTATGGAGACCTGCATCTCGGGAAAACGACAGTGCTTTGTAAAGACACACCTGCTTTTATAGCAAACAGGATCGGTGTTTATGGCATCATGTCAATCTTTGGCCTTGTTGAAGAGATGGGTTTATCAATCGATGAAATTGATGCGCTTACGGGCCCTGTAATTGGCCGGCCGAAATCGGCTACATTCCGAACTGCCGATGTAGTTGGCATCGATACCCTCGTTAAAGTAGCAAAAGGAGTTGCGGATAATTGTCCTGCTGACGAACAAAAGAAAAAATTTGATATACCAGCCTGGCTTAACAAAATGGTTGAGAACAAATGGCTCGGTGATAAAACAGGACAGGGCTTTTTCAAGAAAATGGCGCCAAATGCGAAAGGGGAAAAAGAAATCCATGTTCTGAACCTGGCTACAATGGAATATGAACCAAGAAAGAAACCAAAGTTCGCAACCATTGAAGCTGCGAAACCGATCGATGATCTTAAATCAAGACTTAAAGTACTTGTTGGCGGCACAGATAAAGCCGGTGAATTTTACCGGCAATTTCACTGGGGCTTGTTTTCCTATATTTCGCACAGGATACCTGAGATCTCTGATGAATTATACCGCGTTGACGATGCTATGATGGCTGGTTTTGGCTGGGAGATTGGTGCATTCGAAAGCTGGGATACACTTGGGGTTGAGGCATCGATAAAAAAAATGAAGGAGGCCGGATTTACAGTAGCTGCATGGGTAGAAGAAATGATTGCTTCCGGGGCTACCACGTTTTATAAGGTCGAAAATGGCAAGCGCTTATTTTATGATGTTGCGACAAAATCTTACAAGCCATTGCCTGGCGCTGAAGTTTTCATAGTGATGAAAAATTTCGAAAATCAGCTGGTCTGGAAAAACAGTGCATGCAGAACTTATCACCTGGGCGATGATGTACTTGGCCTTGAATGGTATACCAAGATGGGAAGTATCGGAGGAGAGGTGCTTGAAGGGGTTCAGAAATCAATTGCACTGGCTGAAGAGAAATATAAAGGATTGGTAATTGCAAACGATGCACAGAACTTTTCTGCCGGTGCAAATGTGGGGATGATTTTTATGCTGGCGGTAGAACAGGAATATGATGAACTGGATATGGCCATCAGGCTGTTTCAGAACACCATGATGCGCGCCAGGTATTCCAGCGTTCCTGTAGTAGTGGCGCCACATGCGCTTACTCTTGGAGGAGCCTGCGAACTTAGCCTGCATAGTGATAAGGTTTGTGCTTCTGCTGAAACTTATATCGGTCTCGTGGAACTGGGAGTTGGCCTGATACCTGGTGGCGGCGGTACAAAAGAATTTGTTTTGCGTGCAGCTGATGAAATGCACGAAGACGAGCCGGAAACTATAACATTAAAGAACCGTTTTCTTACTATAGCTACTGCAAAAGTAGCAACCTCTGCCCAGGAGGCTTTTGACCTGGGAATATTACGAAGGGGACAGGACGAGATTGTATTTAACCAGGCAAGAAGAATTGCAGAAGGGAAAAGAAGCGTAACAGAACTTTTTGACAGCGGCTATACATTACCCGTACAACGTAAGGATATTAAGGTGCTTGGCCGTTCTGCGCTCGGGGCGTTGCTGGCCGGCATTAACGGCATGTGGCGCGCGGGTTATGCTACTGATCACGATGCTCTCGTTGCCAAAAAACTAGCCTATGTGATGTGTGGTGGTGATCTTAGTGAGCCAACCCTGGTTTCTGAGCAATACCTGCTTGACCTGGAGCGGGAAGCTTTTATGAGCCTTTGTGGGGAGAAGAAAACCCTGGAACGGATCCAGAGTGTTTTAAAATCAGGTAAGCCTGTACGTAACTAAATGAAGGGCACTGCGACTAACTCATAAATAATTCTTTAGCTTGAATGAATATGGGGGAAGCCGAATTATCTGACGGAACCAGGGAAATAATCATCCGTTCGATACTTATCTTTTATGGAGATGCTGCAAACGCTGACCTGGCAAATAGCCTGGGCCAGGATGTTGCGCGATATTGGAACGAACCGGCGGGGTCGGCGACAGTCAGGAACAAAACTTATCTCGTCCGGTTTGATGTGACTGGTGTTTTTGATCCTGCCCTCGAACCCGAAAAAGTCTGGTATAACGATGACCCTTGTTTAAATTTTTTCAGAATAGAAGAATATGCATCCGGCAACATTTCCTTTGTGGATGGTCTCGGTTGCAATACAGGATATTTCAAACTACAAAACCTTCAGCAAACCCCCACTACTATTGCTCATGAGTATGGCCATACTATCGGCCTTGCACATCCGCAGTTACTTGATGTGAGGGGCAAGGGTATTCCGGGTATCATGTATCCAAGGGGAACCTTGTGTGATGCGCCTATGCAGTATGATCCACTGGCCGCTGCGGGAGCCTATGGCGGTGTAATGGACCCTGCGCACAGGAAGGTGTTGAAAAGTGATATAGCCGCGCTTAATTTACACAAACTTGATTTTGACAGTCGCGGCTTTGCGAAAGTCGGCGAATTCTCAAGTTTTTATCACCAGAAGCACCAGGACCCGGACAGTAATCAATGAAAATAAATCCCTTTTAAGAAAATAAACCCTTTTAATATTTTCAGGCTCATATAATTGCTTCATCTTAACCAAATCAAAAATTCACCCTAAGGAAATCCATCACAGTTTGGACATAGCTAAATCAATCAACCTTTAACCTAACAAATCAATCAAAGCTTCAACCTAACAAATCAATCAAAGCTTCAACATAACTAAATTAATCAAAGCTTACATATCATTTTACCAATCAGAACATAACCAATCAGATATTTTTACCCGCAAACATTACATATGGCTATATTAAAAGTTGAAAATCTCCAGAAAAATTACGGTAGTATACAGGCATTAAAGGGGGTAACTTTTTCCGTACCTCAAGGCTCCGTTTTTGGCATCCTCGGACCAAATGGTAGTGGTAAAACCACCCTGCTTGGAATAATTATGGATATAATCAAAGCCACTGCCGGCAGTTTTCAGTTGTTTGATGAAAAACCCGGACCTCAACATCGCAGGCAGATTGGCACCTTACTTGAAACACCAAATTTCTATCATTACCTGAGCGGGGAAAAAAACCTGCGTATAGCAGCATCAATAAAAGGAAAAGGCGAAAATGACATTGCCAGGGTTCTTGAACTGGTAGATCTTACCAAACGCAAAGGTTCTAAATTCAGTACTTATTCACTGGGTATGAAGCAAAGACTTGCGATCGCCTCAACCTTATTGGGAAACCCGGAGGTCCTGGTATTTGATGAACCAACCAACGGTCTTGATCCTGTTGGTATCGCAGAAACCCGCGAACTCATAAAAAAACTTAACAGGGAAGGCAAAACCATTATCATGGCCAGCCACTTACTTGATGAAGTCGAAAAAGTATGTACCCATGCAGCGATTCTTCAAAGAGGTGTTTTGCTTACACATGGTCATGTAGACGAGATTCTCATAAATGAAGATATCGTTGAGCTGGGAGCAGAGAACAAAGAACAACTACAACTACTGATGGCAAACTATCCGCACAGTATCTCAATAAAAGAACATGGCATTTACCTGGACGTTGTATTTGCGTCGGGTAAAGCTTCACTTGCACAGATCAATGAATTCTGTTTCAACCAGGGAGTTGTGTTGAATCATCTCCGGCTTCGCAGGAAAAGCCTTGAAACTAAATTCTTTGAACTCACCAGCAATAATAATTGATAATAGAATCCCAGGAATTAACAATAGTATTCTAAAAACTAAAATATATTCTACAACCAACAATAGAACACAACAACGAACAATAAATCATAACAGCTAACAATAGAACACAACAACGAACAACAGTACCATAACAGTTACCAATAGAATCATAACAACTAATATAGTATCAATTTCCAGCGGATATTTTCCCAACAGAAAATCCCTGAATTCACCAGCAACAACAATCATTATGATCAATAATTTAAAAACGGAATGGCTCAAGATAAAAAATTACAAAGCATTCTGGATCTTCCTTAGCTTATACCTGGTTAGTATTATTGCCATTAACTACATAGCCTATACCGTTTACCAGCAAACAGTAAAACAGGAACCGATGGCCGCTGCTATGATCAGCGACCCCTATGCATTTCCGAATGTCTGGCTAACTGTGAGCTATATGGGTAGCTGGTTGCTATATTTCCCTGGCATCATTATCATCCTGTTGACTTCAAATGAATTCACCTTTAAAACACATCGCCAGAATATCATTGACGGCTGGTCGCGAAAGGATTTTGTGCACACAAAATTATTGCTGGTTTCAATCCTGGCTATAGTTGTTACCATCATCACTGCCATCACCGCCGCGGTTTTTGGAATCGCCAGTGGAGAATCTTTTTCACCTGATGGAATGGTGAATATATTTTACGTATTGTTACAATCCCTTTCCTATATTACTCTTGCTTTGTTGCTGGCAGTATTGTTCCGGAGAAGCGGAGTAGCTTTGATTGTGTTTTTCCTGTATGGATTAATCTTCGAAACCATCATTTATGGATTGATAAACCGGTATATCCATAACCAGGCTGGTTACTTCCTGCCTTTACAAGGTACAGATGTTCTACTTCCCATGCCATTTGGTAATAAGATTTTCTACAACCACGCTCCTGAACCTTATGTACTGGTTATCTCATCATTAATCTATCTCGGCCTGTATTATTTCTTCCTGATGCGGAAGTTCGAGAATGATGACCTTTAAAGAGAGATATGAATTATGAATTATGAGTTAT
The DNA here is from genome assembly GCF_035489435.1 of Flavitalea sp. Lineage (NCBI taxonomy): Bacteria > Pseudomonadati > Bacteroidota > Chitinophagia > Chitinophagales > Chitinophagaceae > Flavitalea > Flavitalea sp. The sequence goes on along the minus strand of NZ_DATHKG010000091.1, from coordinate 1,974 downwards.
GAAACTAGTTATGAAATATAATAATGGTTATCTCATAACTGCTTTCATAACTCATAACTCATAATTCATATCTCTCTTATTAAGTGGTCGAGGGCAGAATCGATGGAAGGATATAGGAAGGTGAAACCCTGGCGGTGCATTTTGGCGGTGCTTACGGTTGTGCTTTTCAGGATTTCTACGGTTCTTTCACCCAGCATAATCTTTAATACGAACACAGGTACGTTTATTGGTACATAGAAAGAGCCCTTGCTTTTTTTTGCAAGCTTTAGTGTTAGTACTTTATTAGACACGGGTGATGGAGCAACGGCATTGTAAATCCCGCTCAACATCTTATTTTCGATCGCATATATGTATTGCCGGCAAAGATCTTCTATGTGAATCCAGCTGATGATTTGTTTACCATTTCCCAATATACCGGCAACACCCATGCGGACAGGCTTTCTGAATTCTGGGAAAGCACCGCCTTCATTGCTTAACACGATCCCGGTTCTTAGTTTCACCAACCTAATAAGGGTACTGTTTAACGGTTCGAGACTCTTTTCCCAGAGACAACAGGTTTCGCCAAGAAAACTTTCATCATGTTTTGCTTCCTCAGTAAAAGGCGAGGGATTAGGAACCACCGGATCTTCGCCGTACCAGCCGATTGCGGAAGCACCAATAAGGGCTTTTACTTTATTTGGGACTTTCGCCAAAGATCTTACCAGCAACTCCCCGCTTTTCACACGGCTATCAACAATCTCCTTTTTTCTTTTTGTAGTCCATTTCTTATCTGCTACCCCTGCTCCCGCCAGGTGAACCACATAATCAGCTTCACGTATAGCTGTTTCATCAATTGTTCCTTTGTTTATATCCCAGGTAGCATAGCGGATCTTGTTTTCTGCCGGCCGCGGGCTGCGGGTTAGTATGATAACCTCATATCCTTTTGCAACAAGCATCTTTGACAACTCTTTTCCAATCATGCCAGTGCCTCCTGTTATAATTACTGTTTCCATAAAAAGTATATAAAGAAGAAAATTAACAAAAGTAAAGCTCAGATTATTACAAGAGAATGGACTATTGGTTCAATGCAGACTTTATACACAAAAAATCCCTCCCGTAAAAACAGGAGGGACACAACTAAAAAAATAACAATCTATCTAAGAGAAACTTAATTGGAACTTTGATTAATCAGGCTTTTTACCATCTAAGAAAGTATTGATGGTCGAGATCTGGGCTTTATTGTTTTCGTCAGATTTTACTTCATAATTGCTGTAGAAATTTTCTACATTATTTATGGTTCCATAAAGCTCAAGATTACGGCGGATATAAGCCGGCACAGTTTCAAACTCATTGTTAGGATCTGCAGCATTGATATTGAATGACAGATTACGTAATTTCTGTATTCTCTCTGCTGCACGTCTTTTTTGTTCCCCTACTTCGTCCTGCATCGCAGGTTCCTCAGTAGAAGCAGTTGTCTTAACATGGTTTGGAGTTTGGTAGGCCCCAGGCTCTTCCGCCGCTGGAACATCACTTCGGAATACCAGCTGCATTGGTTCAAGGGAAGGATCTTCTTCCTTAAATGGTTGCTTAACCGGTTCTTTAGTAACCTCCTTTAATGATTGGTTTTCAGGAATGGACTTGTCAGGTTTTGGCTCAGCATAAATATTTGCAGGCTTAGCCAGGTATCCTCCGGACGCTGCAGGCGATGAAGGATTATTTGAGGTTGCCGGCTTTTGATAACCGGTAACTGGATTGATATTAATCTCGACGGGAACCGTCGCTTGCGAATGTATCCATTCTGTTTTTCCCTCAGCTTTGTTTTTTTCCACAGTATTTTTACGGTGGTCCTCATTAGTAAAAAGCACAACCGGAGGTGTTTGCATGCCCGCCTGGGTCATTGATACCAATGGTTTCCTGATCTCCGGAACAATGGTTTCCTCTTCAGGAATAGCCAATTGATGATAAACAGGGGCTTCGGGTGACGGCATTTTTGTC